>JBGQCZ010000321.1:0-6434 GCA_041495645.1 Gemmataceae bacterium
CTGACGGGCGTCCCCATCCTGAGGTGAACATTTTCGCCTCGAACCGCCAAAGTAGTCGTCGAAATCGGCATCGGACCGCGCGAGCCGGGGTCAGTTTGGCTGGCTTGTGGTGCGGGCGTCCCGCCTGAGCAGTGCAGCCGAGACGGCCGCACCACAAACTGACCCACTACCCGAGCCGGGGTTGCCTTGACAGGCTTCCTCGGCTTGCCTCGTTTATCGAGGGCGCAGACAATCGTCTCAATTCCATTCAAGTGCCCAATCGCTACAACCGATACGCTTGTCAGAAGCGTTGCGATCCGTCCGCAGTGCTTTTTGGGTCTGTAACAACTTTGGGTGGATCCCGCTATGCGGCTGGCACTCATGCTACTGCTCGCAGCTGCCGCTGTGTCATCGGGCTGTAGAGGTGGCCCTGATCGCTCCCATAGTTGCCTTCCAGACGGCGCCTGCGCGGCTCCTTGCCCCTCACCAACGACGAAGGAGGCGCCGGCACAACCGCGCGAAGCGCCGGCCAAACCGCGCGAAGTAGTGCGGGAGGAGCCCGTGGAACGCCAAGCCGCGGTCACCCAGGACATGCTGCTCGTGCCGCGCATGGTCTACATGCCGTACATGCCATACACGCCGACCGCCCCCGCCCGGATGCGAGTTGCCGATGTACGGAACCGCACCTACGTCGACGAGCGCGAGCCCGGGACGCCGCGCAACGCAAACGTCCCTCAAAACCCGCCCGGCGATGAAAAGACGCTTGAAACGCTCGACCAGTGCCAGAAGCTGATGATGAAAATGAATCAGCGGATTCACGAATTGGAAACTCGCACCACGACAATCGTGACACAACCGACACCCGTTCCACCGTGGGCAGCGGGGCCGGATGAGGAGTGCCCGCCGCTCTGTCAGCCGCCGTGGTGGCGACTCTTCAATCGGCGCTGTCCGCCGACGAGCGACTGCTCCCCTGTTCCGGTCGGGCCATGAGCACGATCTTCGCTTGCGGTCGCTGTTGTCAACCGGATTCGTGCGCACGCGGTTCGAAACGGGGATCGGAAGATGAAACTCGCCAGGACATGGATTGCCGTCGCCTTCCTCTTGGGCGCGGCGGCCCAGTTCGCCACTGCCCAAGGTCTCCGGCTCGAATCGCCCCAAGTCTACGACGACTCTGGCCCGCAGTATCTTTTGCGCGCTGCGGACGAGGATGTCATCAGCCGTGAGGGCCTGGATTCGATTGGCCGACCGACGACCCGTGATCTCCTCGGAGGCGGCGGATTCTACCGCCGCTCCGAGGCCGGTATACGCGGCGGCGTTGGCAACACCTCCTTCGGCAAGAACGCCAGCGTCAACATCGGCTTCACCTACCTCATGCCCTTATACCCATTCCGGGATTTCCAACGCCCGGCGCCGCGTGGCTTCGAAGGCCTTTTCCCAGTCTTCGGCACTGCCGGCGCCGCCAACAATTCGTTCACTTTCGTACCCAAGATCGACCTCAATTATCACGTCGAAGACCTCGACATGTCCATCAGCACCGCGGGGGCATTCCTGAACCTCACGGGCCACGTTGACCGCCAGGCGAACCAGCCAGGCGTCGGGCCCGAACAACTCAACGCCCAGTCGAGTCTCACCCTGATCTCGGCAATCCCCATCGAGTTTGGGCGCGTCTTCGACTTCATCGCCGTGTTCCCCGAGCGGGGCCAAAGGCGGCCGAATGTTGCCGATTCGCTCCTCGACCTTCGCCTCGGCAGCCGCTACGTCTCCGTGGATCAGAATTATACCAGTGTCTTGACCGGCGGCGCGAACGGGGGCAATACGAGCAACCGCTTTTCGTCTCAGAGTTTCCGCGGACTCGGCATCACGGCGGCGGCCATTTGGCAGATTCCGGTCGGCGACAATTGGGGCCCCTTTCTATCGACGCGCCAGTCCCTCGCCATCGGCGAAAACAGGCGCAACAGCACGGTCGCGGTCACAGCGCCCGGCGTGTCATTCGCCGACAATCAGTTCGACAACCGCACGATCTTTGTCCCAATCACGGAAGTAGAATTCGGTTTCGACTGGGGCCTCACACTGGCCAAATCGCTTCGGAATTATCCGGAAGAATCCCTTCCCGCATTCACCGTCCGAGTCGCGGCGGTGGTTCAATATTGGTACGGCATGGGTCCGCTCTCCGCTGGGGCCAACAATCAGGGCTTCGCTCACAGCGACCTTTTCCTCGTCGGCGGCTATCTCCAAGCCGGCGTCAAGTTTTAGTTGCTGCCAAAATCGGAACCCCATCCTCACAAGGCGTGGCGTCGTTCGCTTGCGCTTCAGGCTTGTAAGAAGAGTTGTTGGGACTCATACAAGGCGTGGCGTCGTTCGCTTGCGCTTCAGGCTTGGACGACATGCAAGAAATTGGGAGGTCGTTCCATGACGAGGGAAGCGGGGCGGGTGCCGATGGAGGAACCGCTGGCGTATTTCCTGACCTGGACCACCTACGGTACGTGGTTGCCCGGCGACGAACGCGGTTGGGTCGAGAAGCCCGGCCAATTCCGAGCTCCCGACGCCGAACGCAAAGAGTCCGCCCAACAACTCATGACCGAGCCGGCTGTCAGCCTGGATGTGGAGCAGCGCCGCATTGTAGAAGACACGATTGCCGCCCATTGCCGGATTCGCGGCTGGCATCTGCATGCAGTGAATGCGCGCTCGCAGCACGTCCATGTCGTCGTCACCGCACCGGGACGGGATCCCGAAGTCGTCATGGATCAGTTCAAGGCATGGTGCACGCGGAAGCTCAAAGAGCGCGAGCGGTCGCTTCGATCGGCCGAGGCACAGATCCGGCAAAACTGGTGGACGCAGGGTGGCAGTAAGCGGTGGCTGAACGACGAAAAGAGCTTGGAAGCGGCCATCCGGTACGTGCTCGAAGAACAGGGCGAGCTGACTCCGCGTCCATCGAAAGGCATCGAAAACACACAAGCCTGAAGCGCAAGCGAAGGGGGGCAATCAAATCCCTTCGCTTGCGCTTCAGGCTTGTGTGGGCCATGAACGAATCCGAAAGGCACACAAGCGAAGGGATTTGATTGCCCCCTTCGCTTGCGCATCAGGCTTGTGTGGCCCGCCCCGTCACTTCTTTGCTTCCTGCTCGCAATAACTCAAATTGTTCGTCAAGTGTGTGTTGCCGGGGAATTGCTTGAGGCCTTGCTGGTAGACTTTGATCGCGGCGGGCCAGTCTTTTTTGTTCATGAAGCCGCCGGCCCATTTGTCGTAGACGGCCACCGAGTTGTTGACGAAGTTGTCGTACTTCGGGTCGGCGGACATGCCTTGTCTGAGGATCGCCAGGGACTTTTCGTATTCGGACTTGTTCGTGAACTCCTGCGACCAACGGAGGTAGATGCCGTTGCGCCAATCCTTGAGCTCGTCCTTCGACTCGTTGCTCACCTTCGCCAGGCCGCCGTTGGCGAATTTGAGCGCGTCCTCCCATTTCTTATCGTGCACGATCTTTTCGCCGCGGCGCATGTAGACATTGGCTTCGGCCTTGGCGAACTCGTCGCCGGGGACGGCCTTCGCGGCGCGCCGCACCACGGCCAGGGCGTCGTCCTCCTTGCCGGCCTTCATGGTGGCCTCGGCAAACTGATGCCAGGTGACCTTGTAATTGTTCTGAATGCGGCCGTCCTTCGGGTCGGTGTCGAGTCCCTGCTTCAGGATCGTCAGCGCTTTCTCGAAGTCGGCCGTCTTGATGAAGCCTTCCGACCAGCGGATATACAGGCCATTGCGCCAATCCTTGAGTTCCTCTCGCGATTTGCCGTTCACTTTCGGCAGGCCGCGATTGGCGAGGGCGAGGGCGTCTTCCCACTTCTTCTCTTTCAGGATCTTCTCGCCCCAGTGTATGTAGACTTCGCCTTCGGCTTTGATGAACTCGTCGCCGGGCACGGCCTTCGCGGCCCTGCGCACCACGGCCAGGGCGTCGTCTTCCTTGCCGGCCTTCATCTGTGCATCGGCATAGTGATGCCAGGCGACCTTGTAATTGTTCTGCAAGCTGCTTTCCTTGGGCGCGATCTCGAGCCCGACTTCGATCACGATCAGCGCATCCTCGAACTTGCCGGCTTCGCTCAATTTGTTGCCCCAGTTGGTGATGGCGGCGAGAGCATTTTGGGCGGCGTGTTCGTTGGTGGGGTCGAGCGCGAGGGCGCAGAAGTTGACGAAGGCCGCTTCATGATGTTTCTTGTCGTCGTTGTATTTGACGCCGCGGTTGTACAGGATGACGGCGGCCAGGCCGAGCTCGCCGACCTTGCGTCGCAGTTTGTCGTGTTTGTCCGGGTCGTAAGCCTCGCCGTCGGGCTTCTTGAGTTTCTTTCCGGTCTCGGCGTCGCGCTTCGCGTCAAAACCCTGCTTGTTGGTGGTTTCCACGTCGGCGCGTTTCTCGCCCTCGTGAAGGCAGGAGAAACAATGCCCGGGAATCTCGACCGCCCACAGGTCCAGACCGAACCGCCGGCCGAGTACGTTGTAAAGTACGGCCGATGAGACGCAGTTGAACTTTCCTTCGTCCAAAATCGTGTGCAGGCAAGTTTGGTGGGAGGAATAACCTTTGGCCATGGGCCCGGCGTGGATGAACTCCAGGAGCTTTTTGCCTTTCTCGTGCGTAGTCTTGGCGTCGTCGAGCGCCTTGCGGGCTTCTGCTTCCAGTTCGTCGATCTTCTTGGCGTACTCCTTGCGCTTGGCCGGATCGGTCACGCCGGAGGCAATCAGGCACGCGTCGGCGAACGACCATTTGTCGAGCTTGCCGTCGGCGGCGTCGGCGAAGAGCGACTTCTCATCGGCGGTGAGGTCGAGCGGTGTGCCCGAGACCTTGCCGAGCCGGGCAAGGACCGCGAACGCCTTGTCGGGAGGTAGTTGGAACGGGTAGCCCTTCTTGGCCGGCGGATCGGCAAAGACCGGACTCAGGCTGGCCAGGAACAGAACGATGGTGAGGGTTCGCGTCAACATGATTGCGGCTCCGGTGAGATTCTTGCCTCTTGTACGGGTGCCGTGACAGTTGATGGGCGATTTGCCGTAATCAATTGTAACCGTTCACCGGAACGACATAAGTTCTTGTAGCCGCAGGCTTTAGCCTGCGATGGCCCGCGGCATCGCAGCACCGCAGGCTAAAGCCTGCGGCTACAACGAGTTGCGGCGAACTGCTGTGGATCGTTGGCGATGTGGCAAACAGACGGTTAAGATGGTGGTCATGTCGATGCAACTTCGGTGCGAAAACGGTCACGAGTGGGCAGCCGCGGGCGATACCGTTGCGGACTGCCCGCAATGCGGCGCGGCGCAGTTGGACGATTATCCGGACGAATTGCCGCCGCCGCCAAAGCCGTTGCCGGCCTCGACCGCGATTCCGCACGCGACGCCGCCGGCGCCCGGCGAGTTGCCGCCGGTGCCGGGTTATGAGGTGCTGCGCGAGTTGGGCCGGGGCGGGATGGGTGTGGTGTATCTGGCGCGCGACCGGCGGTTGCAACGGCACGCGGCGCTGAAGATGATCCTGACCGGAGCGCAGAGCGGTCCCGAGGAGCGAGCTCGTTTCCGCACTGAGGCCGAGACCGTGGCTCGCCTGCAACACCCCAATATCGTTCAGATCTTCGAAGTGGGCGAGTGGAACGGCCAGCCTTATTTCGCTTTGGAATATCTCGACGGCGGCAACCTCGCCAAGCAACTCGGACAACCATTTTCCCCGGCGGCGGCGGTTCCGCTCGCCGAGACTTTGGCTCGCGCCGTGCAATACGCCCACGATCAGGGCGTGATCCATCGCGATTTGAAACCCGGGAACATCCTTCTCCAAAAGGATGAAGGTGGAAGGATGAAGGATGAAAAGAACTGTTCATCCTTCATCCTTCATCCTTCATCCTTCGTTCCCAAGATCACCGACTTCGGCCTGGCCAAGCGGCTCGACACGCAATCGGGTTCGACGCAATCGGGTTCGAGTCTGGGCACGCCCTGCTACAGGGCCCCGGAGCAGGCGTCGGGGCGGGTCAAGCAAATCGGCCCGGCGGCGGACGTGTATGCGCTGGGAGCGATCCTTTATGAACTACTCACCGGTCGCCCGCCGTTCCTCGGCGAATCGTCGATGGAAACCGTGCTGCATGTGATTCAGGACGAACCGGCCCCGCCTCGGTTGCTTAATTCGCATGTTCCGCTCGATCTGGAGACGATTTGTCTGAAATGCCTGCGCAAGGAGCCGGCCAATCGCTACGAGTCGGCCGGGGCGATGGCCGACGACTTGCGGCGGTTCGCCGAGGGCCGGCCGATTCTGGCCCGGCCGGTGGGGGCATTGGAACGCGGCTGGCGCATGGCCCGGCGCAATCGCACCGCGTCCGGCATGGCCGCGGCATTGCTGCTCACACTGATCGCCGGCATCGTGGTCGCCACCTATTTCGCCGTGCAGTCGGCAGGTCGAGCCGAGAAGAACCTGGAAATGAAGCACATCGCCGAACGGCGGC
>JBGQCZ010000322.1:0-6426 GCA_041495645.1 Gemmataceae bacterium
CGAAGCCGTGCGCCAGCGAAAGCAGCAGCCGGTTGTGCGGGACTTTCGGCAGCTTGAGCGAGCGGCCCATCTTGAAGTCCAGTCCGTTTCCGACCAGCACGAACGGGATGTTGTCCATCGTGTGCGAATTGCCTTTGCCGAGTTCGTTTGTCCAGACGATGAGCGTGTTGTCCAAGAGTGAACCAGTCCCGCCCGGTTCGGAAGTCTCCGCGAGCCGCTTGGCTAGGTAGGCCATTTCACCGCAGAACCATTGGTTGATTTTCGTCAGCTTGTCCTGAACCTTGGTGTTCGTGTCCGGCTCGTGGGACATTTCGTGGTGGCCTTCGGTGACGCCAAGCCAGCGCATCCGCGCCCCGCCGACTGAGTTCGTGTATTGCAACGTGGCGACGCGGGCGAAGTCGTTGAGGAAGCTGTTCACCATCAAGTCGATCTGCATCTTGCTGATGCGCGGGATGTTGTCGTTCTCCGCTTTAACGCCCGGTTCAATTCCGGGCAGCTTGTGGCCGGCTTTCTGTTCGGCCGCCGCCTTCAGATCTTGTTCCATTTCGCGCACGAAGGTGGCATGCTCTTCCAGCAGCTTGCGATCCGCCGCGCTCACGGCACCGCTTACCTTCTTCAAGTCGTCCTTCACGTCGTCGAGCACGCTGGCGAGCGCTTCGCGGTCCTTCGATTTGCCGTAGAGTTTGCCGAACATCTGATACGGGTTGTCGATCGGGGCTACCGGCTTGTTCGGTCCGGCGTACACCATGCGCGTCCAGGTGTCGGCCCGATCGGGCACCATCACGCCGAATTCGAGCGAGCCGAAACGCGTGCGCGTGGCTTCGTCCTTCTGCAATTGGTTCTTGATCTCTTGATCGATCGAGATGCCGGTGGACCAACCCGCGGGCGTGTCCGATCCGCCCTGGATGTTGCCGGGAAAAAGTTCGATGCCGGTGAGCAAGCAGCCGATGCCGCGCATGTGCCCGTCGCCGTCGCCGCGAATCTTGTCGGACACGCCGCGCAGAACGAGCATTCGGTCCTGGAACGGGAAGAGCGGCTTGAGGCTGTCCTTCAACGTGAACTTGGCGCCTTCTTCGTCCGGCCAAAAGGTATTGTGAACGACGCCGTTCGGGCTGAAGATCACGACGAGCCGCTGTTTGCGCTTGGTCTGTCCCGCGAAGCCGAGGCTTGGCAGATTCAAGATGAAAGGCAGGGATACAGCGCCGAGTCCGAGATCGCGGATGAAATCGCGGCGAGTCGAGGACATTTCGATTCTCCACTGCGGTGAGGCGTCATTCCAAGTTTAGCAGGTTCGTTCGCGCTCGGCAGGCGGGATCTACTTTCTTTCGCTCAATACCGATGTACCCATTACCTCGACTGCGAGCTTGCGGATGTTGAATCCATTGGCGGCAAACGACTTCCGGAGTTCATCGAGCATGTTCGGCCCGTAAGCTCGCACGGGTTGTTGGACGAAGTAGTGAAACATCTGTTCGACAAAGGCCGTGTGGACTTCCTCGCTGCCGGCCAGGAATGTTGCCAATTCGCGGGCATTGTTCAAGGTTACCGTATTCCCGGAGCGGGTGCGGTAGCTGCCGGTGGCATCCACGGGTTTGCCGTGGTCCTGATCACGATATCGGCCGACGGCGTCGAAATGCTCCAGCGTAAAGCCGAGTGGATTGATGACGCCGTGGCAGGTCATGCATGTCTTGGCGTTGGTTTGCCAGGTGACGCGTTCGCGCGTGGTCAGCGTCGGGTGCAAGTCCGGCGCGAGCGGGGCGACGGCTTCCGGCGGCGGTCGCAGCGACATGGCGAGTACTCCGCGTGCCAGAAACACCCCGCGATGAATCGGCGAACTATCGCCGCTGTGAGCGAAACTGCTCATCAAATAAGGGTGAGTGAGGACGCCGGCACGGCGGTCGGAATCCAGTTTGACCTTGGTGAACTCGGCCTCCGCCGGAAGGTCCGCACCGTAGAATTCCTTGAGCCGAGCATTCAGAAAGAGCTCGTCGGAAAGCAACATCTGGCGAAAATCCGACTTCTCCGACCAGACCACGTCGTCGAGGAACAATTCGAGCGAGGTTCGCAAGTCCGTTGCGAGGGCCGCATCGAAGCCGGGAAACTTCTTCGGGTCCTTGCTGAGATCGCGTCCATTGTCCGCTTTGACCCAATTGAGCAGAAAGCCTCGAATCTTGGCCCTGGCCCGCGGGTCGGCCAGCATCCGCTCGGCCTGCCTCGCAACTTGTTCTTTGGTGGCGAGCTTTCCGTTCGCCGCGGCAGCGAGAAGTTCCTTGTCGGGCAGTGAATCCCACAGGCCGAACGATAAGCGCGCGGCGACATCGAAGCCGGGCGCTGAACCGCCGACTTCGCGATACAGGAAACGGGGCGACTTCAGCACGAGCAATACCACGCGTTTCACGGCGGTTTCGGCGTCTTTGGCCGCCGCGAATTGTTTGTCGATCAAGACCTGCGCTTGCTCGGCGCTCAACGGCTGGCGGAAAGCGCATTCCGCGAATGCGCGGCAAAAAGCGCGGAGCTTTTGGGAACGGTCCGTCGCGTCGTCTTTCGTGCCGGCCAACTCGTTGAGCCGGCTCGCGACATGAGCCGTCACTTCCAAGGCGGCGTCGGTGGTTGCCTGGTCCCAGGCTTTCGACACGGTGGTGCCGCGTTCCCAACCGTAGCTGCGGTCATCGGGCGGGAAGGCGGTCGAGCAGATGAACAACTCGGGCGACGCGTTCGGCGAGAGTTGCCGCGAGGGGATTGGTTCGATCGCTCGTTGTGGGCGTTTCCAGAGCAGCGCGATGGATGACTTTACCAGCGGCGGCTTAGTTTTCTGGTTCTTCGAGTCATCGACGCCTTGCTTGGCCTTCGAGTATTCCAATCGCAGCGGATAGACGCGGCCGCCGATCAGAAACAAGGTCACGGTGTACTCGTTAACGTTGCCGGACTTCACCCAGGCGTCAATGAGCGGGCGATTGGTTTCGTTCACCCACAACCGGGCGGCATGTTCGGTTCGCACGACGAATTCGTATTCGCCGGTCTCCGGCGCTAGCACGGAGCCGTTCCAGCGAATCAGGAATTCGTGTGGTTCGATTTTCTCGGGGACGGGCGGATCAGTGCCGAAGTCGAAGCGCACTTGCGGGTCAATGCGTTCGAGGACGCGGGAATTGCGATTGAAGTTTCGGCCTTTGAAATACTCGGCGCGAAGTCCGCGTTGCTTACCCCAAGCGGCCGGCGGCTGGCGAAAGCTCCCAATCAATTCCGCGACCGATTGGCGATATTGGCGAACGGTGAGGCGGGCCAATTCGATGCGCGCCGGCCGGTTCCGCTCGCGGGCCACCTGCGAATAGAAAGCGTCGTGGATGTATGCGGCGACTGTCTCCGCTTCCCTAGTCGACAGCGAACCGGGATTGCTTTCCGGCATCGTCTCGCCGATCAACTTGGCGAGTTGGCCGACCGACAGGCTTCCTTCGAGCGGCTTGTTGTATTTCTTCGCGCCCTCGCCGCTTGCTCCATGGCACGAAGCGCATTTCGACTTGAAGAGTTGTTCGCCCGATTGATCGGCCGCAAGCGCGCGCCATGAAAGCAGCAGAACTGCGCACAGGGAGACGGAGGCGAGAGTGGAAAACCGCCGCATGGATGAACACGGCCTCCGATGGCGTGCGTCGCGGGAGGTCGGCACTGGGCGTTACTGGATTCGAACCAGTGACTTCCACCGTGTGAGGATGGCACTCTAGCCGCTGAGTTAAACGCCCGGTTCGGGAGCCGGCGGACCGCTTCCCGTCGTCGATCAGACTCGCGGCGGGGCCTGTGGGTTCGGGTTGTCCTCGAAGCGCGGGGCCGACTGCGTGATCCGTTGTGGAGGGCGGGGCGCTTCGGGCAGCGCCGCCGGCTGATTGCTCACGGTGTTTGTATGCGTCCCATCGGCGTCGTCTTCAAGGCCCTTTATGCCCTTTTTGAATTCGATGATGCCCTTGCCCAGATAGCGGCCCACTTCGGGCAGCCGCCGACCAAACAACAGAATGCCGATCACTCCGATGACCAGGAGTTCGGGAATGCCCAAACCGAACAAGCCTGCTCCAAATAACGTCGTCATGGCAACCTCGTGATTTATTGGGTGAAAACCGCGTTGTCATTCGGCGCCATCAAACGATAGGGCTCGAAGGACCGGGCGGAGCGTCTTCAAATTTCTGTCCGGAAGGCGCGACTTTTTGGGGAGGCCGCACAGGCGCTGCCGTTGGCGGCGCGGTGTCCTGCCGGAAACTAAAATCTCCGGACTCCAAGTGCTGTTCAAAGCCGCTAATGCCCTTCTTGAATTCAACGAGCATCTTGCCGACCGAGCGGCCGACTTCGGGCAGGCGCTTGCCGAAGAGGAGCACTCCCAGGACCAGCAAAACCATGATTTCCGTCATTCCGAGGCCGAACATGGCACAATCCCTCCTACGATGAGGATATCTTTCTTTCGGGAAGGAGGGTCGGAGCAACGAACCCTGCGGGATGATCCATACGCGGGACCAGTGAAATTGTAGCAGCACCCTGGGTTCACGCAAGTAAGGCCGGCATTTTTTTCTGTTTGGCGCGTGGAACGCCGTATGCGGCGCCGGTCATTGAAGCGACAGACGTTGACTGGTTTCGTCGTAGGCGAACAGACCGGTCGGCCATTTACACACTTCTGTAATGTAATGGCTCATCACGTTGTCGTCCACCTAATAACTTGATCAAAAGGCATAGAGTTCAGGTATAGAACCGCACGCTCAGGACGCGAAAGCCTGCGACTTGGGATCGTCGGATCAGGAAGTAAGACGCATGCATCAAACCGAACGAAGTCAGGTTCTCCCCAAGCACCTTTTTGCCGCCATTCGGCGCGAGAAACCGCAGATCCAAGTTTCCCAGGTCGTCATCGAAACGGCGGCGATGGACGCCGCGGGCGTTTATGCACGACTCGCCACCCGTCCCGAAGGACTCACGACCGATGAAGTTGCGGCGCGTCTTGTAGAATACGGCCCCAACGTACTGGCCAAGGACCAGCGAGCGGGAATCGGCAAACTGCTCTGGCACGCGATCATCAATCCGCTGGTTATTCTGCTCGCGGTGCTGGCGACCATCTCGTTTGCCACCGACGACATCCGGGCCGGCGTCGTCATGTCGCTGATGATCGCGTTGGGTGTGGGTCTTAAACTCATCCAGGAAGCCAAGGCCGACAGCGCGGCGGCCAAGCTCAAGGCCATGATCTCCGTCACTGCGACCGTCGTCCGCACTGGCACGCCGCAAGAAGTCGCCATCTCACAACTCGTGCCGGGCGACGTGGTGAAGCTTGCCGCGGGAGACATGATTCCCGGGGACGTGCGCATTATTGCGGCCAAGGATTTGTTCGTCATCCAGGGCTCGTTGACCGGCGAGAGCTTTCCGGTCGAGAAGTTCGAGATCGAAAAGCACCCGACGACGACCGCCCCCATCGAACTGACCAGCATCGCTTTCCTGGGAACCAGCGTCGAGAGCGGTTCCGCGACGGCCGTCGTCGTCGCCACGGGGGCCAAAACCTATTTGGGCGGCATGGCCGAGTCGCTCTCGGAGCAGACCACGCAGACGGCCTTCGACAAAGGCATCGCCCGCTTCACCTGGCTGATGTTGCGTTTCCTTCTGGTGATGGTCCCCTTGGTGTTCGTCATCAATGGCGTGAGCAAGGGCGAGTGGGGGGAAGCCTTTTTCTTCGCGGTCGCCGTGGCGGTGGGCCTGACGCCCGAGATGCTGCCGATGATTGTGACCGTCTGCCTCTCCAAGGGGGCGCTGGCGATGAGCCGGAAGAAGGTGATCGTCAAGCGGATCAACGCCATCCAGAATCTGGGGGCGATGGACGTGCTCTGCACCGACAAGACGGGCACGCTAACGATGGACCGAGTAATCCTGGAAAGGTACTGCGACGTGGTGCTGAAGAAGGACGATGGCGTTCTCGCGCTGGCGTATACGAACAGCCACTTTCAGACCGGTCTCAAGAATGTCCTGGACCGGGCGATCCTCGCGCATACCGAGACCCATGCTCACGCTGCCATCCCCGAGCACATCAAAGTGGACGAAATCCCCTTCGACTTCCAACGGCGCATCATGTCGGTCGTGGTCCGCACGCCCGGAGGCAAAGATCGCATCATCAGCAAGGGGGCTCCCGAAGAGATCTTCACCCGCTGCAAAGAATTCGAACTCGACGGAGACCTATTCCCGATTGACCATCTCCTGATCGTGGAACTGAAAGAGGAATACGAACAACTCAGTGCGGACGGCTTCCGAGTCCTGGCCATCGCTAGCAAGGAGGTCGCGCCGCGTGCCGTCGTCGCGGATGGCGCCACGCCCTACTCCAGGGCCGACGAGTGCGACCTGATCCTTAACGGCTATGTCGCCTTCCTCGATCCGCCGAAGGAGACCGCCAAGGCGGCCATCAAGGCCCTGGAGAGCCAC
>JBGQCZ010000323.1:0-6419 GCA_041495645.1 Gemmataceae bacterium
ATTCCAAGGAACTTCCAACAATCAAAAAACAAATTCCAACCACACAAGCTGCCATCGTGAACAAATTGGAATTTGGCTCTTGGAACTTGAAAGTTCCTTGGAATTTGTGGGTTGGAATTTGGAATTAGGCGCTAGCGGCTTTGATGCTGACACCTTGCGCGAGCAAGGCGCTGCGGACGTGGCGCACGAACTCGACTGCGTGCGGATTGTCGCCGTGAACGCACAGGGTACGAATCCGTCCGACGCGCAAGAGGCGCATCGCTTGCTCGACGGCCTCCGCGGGAGATTCGACGAACGCGCCGGGTTCCGATCGCGGCACGAGCGTGCCACCGGGACGATAGCGGCGGTCGGCGTAGCCCTCGGCGATGAAGCCAACACGGCCGTTACAAAGCAGTTCGACGCGCGAGTCGGGCAATCCCAGGACCGGGAGACCGAACAGCTCCGCCGCGGCGATGACGGGCCGGGCAAAGCGGTCGTCGCGCATGGCCAGGTTGTAAAGCGCGCCGTGCGCCTTGACGTGGCTGAGAGGAATCTCGACGGCGCGAGCCAGCCCGACCAGTGCGCCGATCTGGTAGATGCAATCCTGGAGTATTTGCTCTTCGCTGCGATCGAGCTCGCGGCGGCCGAAATGCTCGCGGTCGGGGAAGCCGGGATGAGCTCCGGCACGCACGCCGTGCTTCTTGGCGAGAACCAAGGCGGCCCGCGCTTCGGCCGGTCCGCCCGCGTGAAAGCCGCACGCTACGTTGGCCGTGGTAATGAGCGGCATCAACGCCGCGTCATGCGCGCAGCCTTCGCCGAGGTCGCAATTCAGGTCCAGTTCGAGCGTCATGACGGCAACCCACACTCCAATACGATAAGGTTTCCATTCGGCCGGCATTCGGCCATGCCGAGTTCGGCCGGCAGCAGCCACGCGGCGCCCGGTTGCAGCGCACACATATGTGTGTCTCCGATCAACTCGCCGTGCCCCTCGATGACGACGATCACGCGGCATTCGCCGTTCGCGCCCACGCGGAACGGCCGGTCGCTCCGAATCCGCCAAAGCCGGAAATACGGGCACTCGAATAGTAGCTCGCGGCCGGGTAATTCAGCGTCCGCGATCGGCGTGACCGCCTTCACGGGGCCGCGGGTGAAATCGGTGCATTCGAGGCTCTCGCTAATGTGCACCGGCCGGCCGCGTCCGCAATCGTGCAACCGAAACGTATTGTCGCTGGTCTGCTGAATCTCGAACAACATCAGCCCGGCGCCGATCGCATGGACCGTCCCCGCCGGGACGAACACGCCGTCGCCGGCATTCGGCTCAAATGTATGCAATAAATCCGGCACGCGCCCCGCCGCAAGCGCTTGTTCAAGCGCCGATCGATCTGATCCCGGCTTTAGTCCAACATACAATATGCTTGCAGGTTCCGCATGCAGAATCACCCAGGCTTCGGTCTTGCCGAGCGTGCCGGGGCGCAAGCGAGCCGCTTGCTCATCGTTCGGGTGAACCTGGACTGAAAGGACTTCGCGGGCGTCGAGAAACTTGAGCAAGAGCGGAAACCGTCCGCCGGGTCGTCTCGCCCGACCCAACAACCGCGGACCGAAGCGCTGAATCAATTCGGCGAGCGTGATGCCGTCGAGCGGCCCGCCGGCTACTCGGCTCGGATGCTTCTCTTCGTCGCTGACCAACCAGGCCTCGGCGACCGGCCCGCTTGCAGGTGCACTCGGATACCAATCGGCCAGCTGCCGCCCGCCCCATGGATACGACTGAAAAATCGGTGCGAACTGGAGCGGAGGAAGAGTGTTCATAACCAAATCCCGTCACTTCCCCAATCGCCACAATTGCACGGCGGCCGTTGGGCCGCTGACAGAAGCGGTGGCGACGAAATGGCTGTCCGGCGAGAGCCGTACACACGAAGCCATTTCGGATAATTCGATCTTTTGCAGTTCCTGCCCGGTCGCCGTGTCCCAAACCCGCAGCGCCTTATCGGCGCCGACGGAAAGCAACCGACCGTCGCCGGTGAAGGCCGCGTCGCTTACCCCGCCCTCGTGTCCCGCCAGCACCTGGAGCACTTTTCTCTCGTGCACGTCCCACAAACGAATCTTATTGCTTTTGCCAAACGTGAGAAGCCGCTTGCCGTCCGGCGACGGCACGACCAGCCGTGCCGTGCGCGACGGGTCGGACCAGGAATCCACGGTGTCGTTTACCAGGTCCAGCAGGAAGATCCGATATCCGTCATCGAGCGCCACGGCAGACTTGCTATCGGACAAGAACCGAACATCGACGATCTTCTCTGCCTTGGCGATCGTCCAGGTGCCGTTCGACGCGCGCGTATCCAGCCCAATGCGGTGAATGCGGCCCTCGACGGTCTTATCAGGGCACAACGCATCTTTGCCGTCGGGAGAAATCGACAATGCCGCCAGGTCTGCTTGCGGGATGATGACGCCGCGCACTTCGCCGGAGACGTGATCGACAACCGCGGCGTCGTCTTCCCCGAAAATCAACACGGCGCTGTCGGCGGCGCAACCAAGCGCCCGAATGTTGATGACGCCGGTGTCAATCGGTCTGGATCGGGTCTTACCGTCGCTGACATCGAACAGATTTACGTCCTTCGATTGTCCGGGCGAGGCGATGAGCGTTTTTCCGTCGCGCGTGAAATCGAGACAGCGCGCAGCGGCCCGGCCACGAACGCTCCAGACCTGTGTGACAAGTGTCGGCATTGGTGCCGGCATGACCTGCGGTGGTGGTTCGGCAAGCCGCGGCAAGACCGCGAGCGGCTCGACTTCCGGCGGACTTGGCTCAGCAGGCTTCAATTTCGTTGGCGGCGACTTGAGCGTCTCCAGACTCGGCATCATTGCGGACGTCGTTCCCGGCGAAGGCGTTGTCCACGTGAACGCCAGAAGCAGGATTGGCCCGATGAGGAGTCCCAACCCGAGCAACACCGCGCCGCCGGCAATCAGCCAAACCAGCGGAAAGCCGCGCTCGCGCGGGTCGCGCGGTGGAGCGCGCAGGGCGGCGAAAATGTCGGCAGGCGTAGCCGCCTGCCAATATTCGGTTGTAACCGCGACAGGCGCCGCTTCGTTTACGGCAATGCCCACTATTCTGCGGACCGCTCGTTCCTGCTCGCCCGTCGGCGCCAACGATGCCTCGCTTACCAGCAGTTCGTCCAGCCAGGGCGTCTCGGCTATCGGCTGTCGCGCGGCTAGCACCAAATGCCCCAGCAGTGGACCCAGCACCGGGTCGTGCAATTCCCACAACGTTCGAATGAGTTTCGATTCGCCGGGCGCTTTCAGATCCACTTCACGGAAGAGCAGGTTGTCGCCGTTGTCAAACCTGGCCCAAAGATCCGGCCCGGCCACAATGAGCCCGCGAAGCGCGCAGGCGATGACCAGATGTGGGAATCGATCCACGTCCGGTCCGTAAACCGCTTGTTTCGCCCGCAACGGGTGCTGGTAGTTCGCATGGCCCACTTCGCCCGAAGGTGACCCGGCCAGCGCCGGCACCCACATGCCGTCGTAGTCGATTAGTTTCAATTCGAGCTTGGTGGCAGTCGAGCCCGGCACCAATAGCACGTTGGCGTGTTGCAAGTCTCCGTGGGCGATTTTCGCCTGCCGCAACCGCTTCGCCAGTCGCACCCACATCAGAAACAGCGCTTCCAAGTACGCCGTCTTGGTCAGGTTATCCTTCAGGAATTCATTGAGCGTGAAGCCTTCAACCCATTGCATTTTCAGCAACGGATACCACTCGCGGCGGATGCGAATGCCTTCGGCGAGGTAGCGAAAGCCAACCGTGAACGGCAAATCGGCGTCGCCCAGATGGGCGTCGATGGCGGCGTAGCGTTCCTGCAAACCGTCGACCTGCCGCGTGAAACATTTCAACGCCCACGACTTGCCCGAAGCGTCGTAGAACTGATAGACATCGGCGAAATTGCCCGAGCGCGGGATCGGCAGGCCCAGCGCGTTCACGGCGGGCTGGCCTTTTTTCAGATCGGGCTCGCCCAAGCTCGTTGCCGGGTTCTGAATTGCCTCGTTGTAATCTTGCGACAGGGGCCAGGTCATGACCGGCCCTCCTTGCCGGGCAACTCGATCACCAGCAACGTCACGTCGTCGGTCTTCAGTTCTTTCGAATCCCAACTTGCTTCGACCCACGTCTGAAACACGGACTGCGGATCGACGGCGCTCAGCAATTCGCGCAACTCGCGCCACGGTGCTCGTTTTGACTCGTCGCGTCTAAGCGCACACTGGGCGAGCGCATCGGACATAAGCAGGAACGAATCGCCCGCTTTTGCCCGACCCTTGGCCCACTGGTCGCGCGGTTTGTCGCCGTTGGCCGAACGCGAACCGAGCAGGTCCGGCTGCGTGCCGAAATCGGTCGATTTCTCGACCGGGAACGAACAAAGGAGGTTCTTGCCGCGCACGTGAAACAAGCAACAATCGCCGACCGCAACCGCCTTCCACTCCCACGCACCTTCAAACGGGACCAGCTCCAGGCCCAGCAACGTCGCAAATGCGCCCTGTTCGAATTTCTCTTCCAAATACCAGGGCAATTCCTGCTCGCCGACTTCATTCAGCCAGCGGCTGCGAACTTCCGGTAACCAGGCGGCCCAACCACTGGTCGCCATTGGCCCATTGACGAACGCCTCGGCCAGGGCACGCGCCCACGATCCGGCGAAGGCGCTTTCGGTGGCGCCGTCGGCCACCGCGAAGCGACCCGACAAACCATGTCCGGCGGCGGCATCTTCATACTCCTCAATTTTGTGACCACGTTTGGGCACTCGGAGGATTTGCCATTTCAGTGGTGGTGACCGGGTATTCATGTCAACAGGTGGCAAATTCCAAAAACCAACCCACAAATTCCAAGGAAAATCCAAGAACCAACAATGCAATCTCCAAGAAACAGCGACGGGCAAATTCCAAAAACCAAGACTCTTGCGTTATTGTTCTCCCTCCCGTTTGCGAATGATGGCCGACAAGATTTTGACCAGTTCGCAGGCTTCTTGGATTAGGCATTGACATTCTGCCACGGCAGTCGCGTTGGTTCCCATATCCAGCAGACGAAGCCAATAGGCGCTTTCCTTCGACTCCTTCCGAGCAGTTCGCATCCGCATCAACAAGTCTTTCTGTCCGAGTGCTTCATTTGCCTCGATGTAATTCGCACCGACAGATCCGGACGAACGAATCAGTTGCCGTACGTCTTCGATATTGCCGATTGTTCGCGGCAACCTTTTCACAAAGGCACGCACCTGTTTCGCGAACAAGAACGTTCGTTCCGACAAGTCAAACGGCTTGTTCCCAGATGGTTCGCTCATCCGAATTTCCTTGGAATTTGCTTCTTGGTCTTTGGAGTTTCCTTGGAATTTTTGGGTTGGAATTTGAATTTAGCGGAGTTTCGACGCAACTCTTGTCCCGATCTCGAGAAACCGAACGACTGAAATCAAATCCCCGTTGAAGACAAAGCCGCGGCTCATTTCGTCCACCATGAAACCTTCGCTTTTGGCTGCTTCGCGCAGCGCCGGCGGGAACATGCTGGAGATTCGGAACAGCATGCGGGCGAAAGCGTCGGGCAAGTCTTTCTCATCGGACGGATACAGAATCGGCGACGCTTTGGTCGAAGACAGATGGGCGTTGAACAGGACGATGTTGCCGTCGCTGCTGGCGAGCCCGCAGAGTTTCTGGGCGGCGGCGAGGGGGTTGGCGTCGGTCGGTTCGCCGTCCGTCAAGTTGATGACCATGGGCGGATAGCAACTCGGATACTTGATCAGGAACTGTTCGAGCACGTCGCCGGCGCGCTCGAACGCCTTGCTCATCGGCGTGCCTTTGGCCGTCTTGGTTTCGAACCAGATCGGAAATTTGATCGTCTGTTCCGCAAGCCCGCCGGATCCGTCGTCCACGACGCGCTTGCGCTGTTCGACGCGGATCGGGTTGTTGGCGATCTCGCTGATCGGCACCATGGTCTTGCCGGCGAGCTTGCCGCCCAGACCCGGCCGCACCGTTCCGCCATAAGCGATAATGCCGACGTGGAAATAGTCGCGCACTCCGTCGGACTTGGCGCACTTCAGCACCAGGTTTTGCAATAGGCGATTGATGGCGTCGGCCACGCCCTCGGATTTCTTCTTGTCCGGCTGGGCGCCGAAGGGTTTGTTCATCGAGGTCGATTGGTCGACGAGGAAGAGAATGCAAGTGGGATTGGTGCGGCTGATTTCGGCGGCATGCGACACGGCGGGCACTCCGGGTTCAGGGCCATGCGGCCCCATGCTTTCACTGTACCATTTTCGCGGCGGGCCAAAAAGCGAATGCGAGTGCGGAAGTGGTACGGCTTGACTGTAGCCGGGGTCTGCGACCCCGGCCGGCCTCGCAGAGGCCGGCTACAGAATCTCAAACTGTACCTACCCGAGTGCGGCATGCCGGGAAACGCATATGAAATCAGGATGAATCAGCAAAAG
>JBGQCZ010000324.1:0-6412 GCA_041495645.1 Gemmataceae bacterium
ACGTAGCGATCGAGATGCTCGAGCGACTTGGGGTTGTCGCCCAGCCAGGCGCGAAGCACCGCCGCGTCGTACCACGCCAGCGCGTCGGCCTTCGGTTCGGAGGCCAAGATCTCAAACGCCTTGGCGGATTCGCTGAGCTTGCCCGAATTGCCCTTGGCGAGCGCATCGTGCCAGGCCGACGACCGCTTCGCTTCCGTTCCCAGCAACTTGTATTCGCGCCGCGCCACGACCGGGGTGCGACTCGCGTCACCGAAGGCCTCGTCGAACGCCTGACGCAATTCCTGGTTGTCCGGTTGGTGGCGCATGCATTGCGAGTAGGCGTAGCGGGCCGCGACCGGATGGTTGCGGGTCATTTCGTATTGGCCGATTTGCTCGAACAGGAACGCCAACTGATCGGACGCATCAAACGCATACAATTCCGCGGCCTTGCGGAAGAGCATGATGGCGCCCTGTTCTTCCTGCTCGTCGAGGCGCATCAAGCCTTGCAGCAGATATCCGAAAGCGTAATTCGGGTTGATTTGAAAGGCCTCTTCGAGGACCTTTTCCGCTTCTTCCTTGCGGCCATTGGCATGCAACAACTGGGCCTTGCGGCCGATCGCTTCCGGGTTCTTGGGATGGGCCTTGACCACGTCGTCGATCGTTTTGAGCGCCGGCTCGTGTTGTCCGTTTTTCTGCTGCCAAAGGGCCTTTTCGATGTCCTCGTGAATGGTCTGGCAGCACCATTTGAATTTCTTGCCGCTGCCGCACGGGCAGGACGAATAGGGATCGAGCATGGGTCGAATTCCGATTTAGGGCCGCGTCGCGATTCCATTACGTAGCGGTTAGAATACGGGGTGGGGCGAGAGGGAACCAGTTAAGCCAATTGGCCGCTTGCGGCTTTGCGGTCCAAAAGACAATCGTAGAATGCGGTTGCAGTAGATCGACTCCCCAACACAAATGACGCGAGCCGCCCGTGAATCGCTCCGACTCCGCGAGCAAGCATCTGACAACGATGTTGTCGCTCTACGTTCCCGTCATGCTGGTTTCGCCGCTCTGGCTGCCGTTGGGCATCGGTTTCATCGCGCTCGCCTTCAAGTTCTGGCCTTTGCTTTTCTTTGCCTTTGCGCTTTTGGTCTTCGGCTACTGCCATGTGGGCATCATCGCGTTGATGGTGGTTCCGCGGGACAAACCCGGCGGGCCAGACTGGTTCGAAACGAAGCTGCCGCGCGAGCAATTGGCCAAGCTCTACGATTTCGTGCACGACATCGCCGAGAAAAATGGTTTGCCCGAGCCGGACGGCATTCGCCTTGGTTCGGTCAGCACCGCTCATGTCTACGAGTCGAACAAGGGCAAACGGATCCTCGTGATCGGCGGCGTGGCGCTTGCGGCGCTCAATCGCGACGCGCTCGGCGCCATCATCGCCCACGAACTTGCCCATTTCCATCACGGCGACACGACTTTCGACCGCAAGAGTTCGTGGAGCCTGCGGTTGATGAGAACGCTCAGTTGGCAAATGATGATCGGCCCGAAGCATTGGATTGACCCGATGCTCTGGCCGCTGGCGGT
The DNA here is from genome assembly GCA_041495645.1 of Gemmataceae bacterium. GTDB lineage: Bacteria > Planctomycetota > Planctomycetia > Gemmatales > Gemmataceae > JBGQCZ01. The sequence goes on from JBGQCZ010000324.1 coordinate 1,546, forward strand.
CTTCCAGGTGTTCACGGAGATGGCGTTTGCAGCCAGTAGTCGCACCCAGGAATTCGCCGCCGACGCCTGGTCCGCCGAACATGCCGGCAAAGAGGTCGTGGCCGCGGCGCTCATCTATATTCACGTCGTCGAACGCATGTCGTGGGCCAACTTCGCGGATGTTGTCCGGCTCGCGGCGGAGGTTGGCCATCCGAGCGGCGAGGTTTTCACCGAACAAGCCCGCCGCGCGCAATCCACCACGCCCGAAGAATGGCGCAAATACACCGGCAAGGAACTCAAGGTCAACACGAAGACCTTCGACAGCCATCCCTGCCTTCGTGAACGCCTGGACGCCATCGAGGCCACATCCGAGGAAGGACTGCGTCAACTCCTAAACCTCGACGGCTACACGGCCCGCTCCTTGGTTGCGGAATGGAAAGATGCCGAGCGCAAGATGAGCATCACGCTCACGTCGGCGTGGCTGGCGATGAAGGGGTACTAGGCTCGTCAAACTCGCGAGGCGGTTCGGAACCCGCGATGTCGAGATACGCGGCGGTCCAAACGGCGCAGGAGTACGGTTCGTAGAGCAATAAGCCAAGTCCGAACGTAAGCAGGCCAGCCAAGTACTTCCAGAACCAGAGTCGAAATTTCAGACGCACTAATTGCCAGGTGCGGCCGCGCGTGATGCGCCAGTTCGCGCGAATTGATTGAATTGGATCCAGCTTGTAATCCAGAATCAATTGAGTTGTAAATCCGAAAGCCCGAACAACCACCAACGTGTGAACAAGAATCAGAAATGCCCCTCCAAGTATCGCCAACGGGTAAGTGAACCAATCGCTCATCAGCACGAATCTCCTGTCCACTATCCACCTATCGAGTATTTCGACCATTTCCGCGACAGCGGCGCCGATCAAGAATATTCCGTAGAGAGCAATGACTCGAATGACAAATACCGGGCAACTACATATTTCAATTCCGAACCATTCCTGAAACGATCTTGTCGTCAAGAACACCTTCTTGTCACCCGTTAGGCGACGCAACGCCTGTCCCGTAATCATTGAATGCAGGATTGGAGCCCCGAATGCCTGGAACGGCACGATTAGGCACGCACACCATCCCGTGAGTAAGGACGCAAGGTAATAGTTCGTCACATAGTAGCTTGCATAGCTACCGTTTTCCCACGCAACGACTTTTCCCAGCCGCCGCCATCTCGCCGATTCAATCGGCTCCGGATTCACCTCGATGTAATCGATCGGGTCCGGCAAGTCGTAGCGCGCCGGCGGTTCTTCGCCGTCGTCGAAAAAACGGTCGTGCGATGCCTCGGCTTCCGGTCGTGGTAAGATGTTGTGCGCCGGATCGTCTTCGGGATTCGTGCGATTCACTAGCGATTCCTTTCCGACCACGGACCAACCGCCATGAAACTCATTCTTGCCATCATTCAACCATCGAAGCTGGAAGCGGTCAAGGAAGCGCTGGCCAAGGTGGAAGTGTTTCGCCTCACCGTCGTGGACGTGCAAGGCTTCGGGCGGCAGAAAGGGCACTCGGAAGTTTATCGTGGGCGGGAACTAACCGTGAATCTGTTGCGCAAAGTGCAATTGCAAATCGCGGTCAACGAGGATTTCGTCGAGCCGACGGTGAACGCGATCATGGAAGCGGGCCGCACCGGGCCGGAGGGCCGTATCGGCGACGGCAAAATATTCATCCTGCCGCTCGAGGATTGCATTCGAATCCGCACCGGCGAACGCGGGCCCGAAGCGATCTAACGAAGAATTGAACCACAAAGTCACGAAGACACAAAGAATACGATGGTACTGATTTCTTTGTGTCTTCGTGACTTTGTGGTTCAGTTCTTCTTGGCACCCGCACCCTGCAAGTACGTCTGCCAATCGGCCGTCGTATCGCCGTGATCCTCGCCCGTCAATTCGCGCAGGGCAAACAGCACCGCTTCCTTTTGCGGATAACTGGATCGGCCTTTCGCCTTGGCCGGTTTATCCACCGCCAGCATTGGCCGCTCGCGAACGAAGTAGTCGTAGCGCTGATGCGAGGGCCAAACTCCCGGGCTCGCCACGGCTTGCGGGACGGCGAAATCCTGCTTGAGGTAGGTGATGTCGGCTCGCACAAATTGGCGGCCCGGTGACGGCGGCGCTTGATAGTACGCGGGCGAGAACGCCGGCGGCAGCGGTTGGTTCGGGTTCGGCACGGGCGCACGCACCAAGTCATCCTGACTCAGGGCCGGCGAGTGGCACATCATGCAATTGCGCAAGTGATTCACCCGCACGATTTCGCGAATGTACGACTGCGACTCGCTTCCCTTCTTGACGGAATACGGCGCGGCCGGGTCGGGGGCGTCGAGAAGTTTCGCCAGGGCAGGCACGTGGCTCTTTTCCCGAAGATTGACGAATGCTTCGGCGGCGAACTCGGCGGCCGCCGGCCATGGGTAACGCAAGCCTTCCAGAAGCGCTTCGCGCACATCTTCGACTGGCCGATCGCGCAACGCGTTTACCGCTGCTTCGCGAACGTCGTTCGCAACATCGAACGTCGCCCGCCGCGCGATGGCACGGGTCGCTTCGCGGCATTTGATCCGCGACAGCATCTCGACCAATAGTAAACGCATCGGCCGGTCCTCGGATTGCAGCATCTGCAGCAGCGTTGGCACGGCTTCGGGGGCGACCCAGGTGCCATCGCCGTCGGCCTTCAGACGCGAGCGTAACGTGTCGGCATTCGCGCGCGGATCGTCAGGCGCGCCGCGTCCAGGGACCGGCCTGGCCGCTTCCGACATGTGGCTACGCAGTTTCCGCGACAGGAATTGCAGTGCTTCGGCCGACTCCTTGCCGAGATGGCAGTCAAGGCCCATGCGCATCGGTAATCCGGCCAGATCGGAGCGGCTGAACACGGGCGGCGGCGGCGGGGGCAATTCGGCGCGGTGGACAGTCGCGTGCACAACCAATTCGCGAGCCACCGACTTGCCGAATGGATCCTCGAGTTGGATTTCCTTGGCCTTGTGCAGTTGGCGAATGAGCTCATCGGCGCTGGGCGACGGGCGGATGCGCTTGAATGCAAACGGCGGCTCCTCGGTTTGCAATTCGGGTTTAAGGTCGATGACTAAAGGCGATTCCGGTTTGACTTCCAGTATCGTTTCGAGCTTTGGCTCCGGCTTGGGTTCTGGCATTGGGTCGACCTTGGGCTCGGCTTGGACTTTAAGCTCTGCTGCCTTCACTGGTGATTGGTCCGGTTTCGGCTCAGGCCGACGAAAATCCTTCGTTTCGAACGTATCGTCGACCAACACCACTTGAACCGGCGTGATTGGCTTGCGAGAACTGCCGAGAAATAACATCACGCCGAGCGTACCCAGCGCAAGAAAGGCCACAACAACGAGGCCCGCAGCACCGACCGCCACGAGGGGCCAAGCCACGATGTTCCGCGGCGACTTGGCGGTGGGAGACGGCGCGGGTGCAGGGTGAGGCACGCGGGCCGGCATGATTTTCGGCGTCTCTGCCTGCACACAGTTCGCCGCGGCCGGCACTTTGCGGCACACTAGGCAAACGGGCGACGCCGCTTCCAAGTGCGAACTGGGCGTCCAATCTCGGCGGCAGTGTGGACACGAAATCCTGTCGGACATGGCATTCTCCTCGAATTGAATGTGCTGAAAGTGATAACCGGCACAACCGGCATTCGTTAGCGAATTCGCACGCGGAATTTTGTCTTCGCTGTCCCTTGAATTCCCGCGGACTCCGGGTCAAGATGGAGGCATCCCATCGGAGATGAACTCCATGCGTCGGCTCATGTTCCTTGCTTGCGCCGCGTTGTTTGTCGGATTGCCGGTTCCGGCCTTTTCCTCCGTCCATTCCGCAACCGGAGACGCGGTCGTGTCCGCGCGGCGGATCGAATTCATGCAAATGCTGCTGGTGATCCTGAAAAAGGGCGCGAACATGAGCGGTAACGACGGCTGGTTCAAGCCGAGCCGGAGCCGCTACGAGTGGAAGTTCCTGGCCGATCAATTCAAGCCCGACAAAGACGGTCGGATTACGCTCAAGCAATTCGGCGGACCGAAGGAACTGTTTGCCCGCTTGGATCGCGACCGCGATGGCGCCATCACTACCGCCGATCTCGATTGGTCCGATGCCTCGCCGTTTGGCCGGCAAATGTCGCAGGCCAACGCCTGGATTCGGCAAACCGGAACCGAGGGCAAACTCACGCGCGACGAATGGCTCAAGATGTTCGATCGGCTCGCGCAGGGCAAGGACTATCTCAACGTGGAAGACGCGCGAGCGCTGCTGAATCCGCCCACTCGTCCCGCGCCCGGCGGAGGCGCGCCGCCGAGCATGCCCACCAAGGCGATTCTGCTCAAAGGACTCGCGGCCGGCGAACTCGGCTCCGGATCGGAAGGGCCGCGGCTCGGTCAACTTGCCCCGAACTTCACGCTCGCAACGCCCGACGGACGCAAATCCATCACCTTGTCGAAGTTCCGCTATCAAAAGCCGGTCGTGATCGTGTTTGGGAGCTTTACCTGAGGGCCGTATCGGGCCCAGTTTGGGTCCCTCGAAGAGATGAAGAAACGCTACGGCGATCGGGTGGAGTTCATTGGCGTTTATGTTCGCGAAGCGCATCCGACCGACGGCTGGCACATGGATTCCAACGACCGCGCCGGCGTCAAGTTCGCCCAGCCCACGACCAACGGTGAGCGCGAAGCTGTCGCGACCCAATGCAGCGCCGCCCTGAAAATGACAATTCCGCTGCTGGTGGACAAGCTCGACGACGCGGTCGGCCGTGCGTACAGCGGCATGCCCGACCGGCTCTACTTGATCGACAAGCAAGGGCGGGTGGCCTACAAAGGCGGCCGCGGACCGTTTGGCTTCAAACCCGGCGAATTGGAGCAAGCGATCATCAT
>JBGQCZ010000325.1:0-6407 GCA_041495645.1 Gemmataceae bacterium
CAACGCACCACTCAACTGCCAACCCAACGCACCACTCAACTGCCAACCCAACGCACCACTCAACCACTTTCTCCACAAACTTTTTGAGGTCCTCGGGGGCGAGCGGTAAGTCTGGTCGCGGCAAGGAGATGCGTCCAGAAAGCGAGATTTGCGCACAGAGTCAAAAGTTGGATTTAGTTGGGAAGAACACCGGCTTCGACACTTTCGCCCTGTCGAGTTTCGCCGCGTTGGTTCGCCTGCCACACCCGGCCGGTCAGGACATCCAGGCACGTCAGCCAGCCGCCGCCGTAGCACCAGGTGTCGATGCAGATGGCGTGGTCGAGCACGAGCGGCATGCCGTTGTGTTGTTCGGAATGGCCGCAGATCATGACCTTGCCGGAACAGTGCGGCGGGGTGAAGTGATTGAAATACTCCCAGTGCAGCATGGACGACGGCTGCTCGTCCAACGACAGTTCCGGATCGACATTCGCGTGAACGAAAAAGAAGCGATTGGTTTCGTACCAGTCGACGCAGGTTTTGCGAATAAAACTCCAGTGCGGGTCGGGCACGTCGTCCATGAGCGGAAGGCGGCCGGCGGGGGAATAGGAAGCCATCGACTCGCGGCCGCCCACGGCCATCCAGAAATGTCTCGATTCGAGATCGTGCCCGGAGGCCTGCATCATCAATTCGTGATTGCCGCGCAGCGAGACGACGCGATAAGTGGCGTGCAGGGCGATGAGCCGTTCGAGCACGCCGCGCGAATCCGGCCCGCGATCGACGTAGTCGCCGAGCGTGACGATCAGATCCTCGGCCGTAGGCTTCACGGCCATCAGCAGCGCATCGAGCGCCCGCGAACAGCCGTGAATGTCGCCAATCGCCAACAGCCTCGGCATGGTGGGGTCTCGGCCGAAACGCCGGCTAAAGCCGGCGGCTACTTGGTGAGCCAGTCAACCACGTCGGCGGGCTTGGCGGGTTGCGGCGAGCGCTTGAGTTTGTCGGCAGCGCCGGCGGCATCGTATGCCGACTTGGTAATCTTGCCAGAGCTCGTGCCCGCGTGGTTGTGCAAGAATAGCTCGCCCGGCGCACACAGGGCGGCGAAGGCGGGCAGCCCGCCGTATTTCACCGCGCCCGGCAGCAACATTGGGTCGTCAGTCTTCTCGATGGCGTCGAAGCGGAACTTGTTCATGTCGGCCGCGGTGCGATCGACCGCGTCGCCGCAGATCGCCTTGGCCATCACCACGGCCGGGCCCATCTTGTCCCAACCGATCAAAAGAATCTTCTTGGCGCCGATGACATCCTTGGCAAGCGCCACGGCGGTGACAATGTCGCGAACCTGGTTGGCCAAGAGGGGGCGGTTATACCCGAACGTGTACCCGGCGTATGTCTTGCTCACGGCCATTGCCGGACCGGTCTGTTCGCCGACCCGGAGCGGATCGATGGCCATGACGGAGATGTGCTTGTCGAGCAGGGCCTTCACGGCCGGGGCGACCTTGCCGTCCTCGAACAAGCTCGCCTTGCCGTTCGGGTGGACCCAAATCGCCAAAGTCTTGCCATGTTCCTTGGGGATCAAGCCCAGCGAAGGAATCCGGTCGCCTTCGCCCTTGCGACCGAAGATCACCTTGTGCACGCCATCTTCGCCAAACGTGGATACCACCGGCCCTTCAATAAGGGCCAATTTCTCTTTGCCGGGAAATTCACCGACCATCACCCGCAACGCCGTGCCGACCACTTTGCGAAACTCGGCGAGAGAGACGGCGTCCTTCGGGAAGAGCGCCTCCATCTGTTTGTCGGATGCCTCTGCCTGCTGGGCGCGGAAGCGGGCCACGGGGAGGAAGTCCTTCGGCATAGGATGTTCGGCGTCGTACACCGAAAGCTCTCGCGGCGGGACGGGTACGAACGGCTTCTCGGCGATCGGTTCGGTCAAACCGAGCCGTAAATGTTTGTTCATCCAGTTGTACATCAACTCGCGGGAGACCTGGTTGTAATTATGTCCGAACTGCACGAAACACTTGGCCATGACGTTTTCCTCGGCCCCGAGGAGATTGAACAGCGCTTTCAATTCGGGCAGGCCCTTGGTTTCGATCTCCTTGGTCCAATCGTTGGCACCGGACATGCCGAGCGGTTTGGGGGCGAACAGACCGGCGAACTCGACGTTGCCCGTGCCGACGCGAAGATACGAGCAGTTCTCGCAAACGCATCCGCCCTGCATGCCGGTGGAAACCATGACGGCGGGGAAGGCGACGGCGGGCCGGTCGTCAATCGCGCAGAGCGTAAATGTCTGTGTCCCGCCGCCGCTAGCGCCGGTCATGCCGATGCGCTTGGAATCGACATCCGGCAAATCAGCAAGAAAATCGTATGCTCGTATCGAGTTCCAGGCTTGGAGGCCCATCGCGCTTTGGAGCCGCAGTTCGCCTTGGACATCGGCAAAGCCGGCGGCATGCGGAATGGCCTTGCTGTCAGCGACGCCGACCATGTCGTAGTGGAACACGACGCAACCCATGCGGGCCAGCATGGCCGGAAGGGCCTGCAGCGGATAACGGCCCGACTCGATCGTCCCCTCGCCCTTGTCTTTGACATCTTTCTTGGCGGTTGCCTCACCCGCATCGTGCAACCGGCCGTTCTGCCAATGGCCGTGTGCGAACAGCACGGCCGGGAATTTTCGAGCCAGACCGCCTGTTGCCATGGGCCGATACAAATTTCCGCTCACATAGTGGCCCGGCGTGCTGGCGAAGAACACCTTCTCGATGGTGTATCCTTCGCGATCGATGCGGCCGTGAATGACGGGATAGAGCGGAGTCTTCTCCGGCATCGGCCAGAGACCAAGCGCAACCAGCAGTTGCTCGCGGACGGCCTTGCGTCGGTTTTCCCATGCGTCCTTCGATTCGGGCGGTTTGAACGGGTGGTAATCGTCGAGCGTCACGGTCTTGCCCAGACGGGCGTCGTCGGATTTCTTGTCTTCGGGTCGAACGCGGCTGGGGTCATCGGCAAAAGCAACGGCGGGAATGCTCAAAATGAGGAGCAAGGAGAGGCGGCGCATGGGTGCGACTCCGGAAGAGTGTGGCGGGTGTCCGGGAACCAACTTAAGGCCATTGCGACGCCGCGTCAACTGCCGGGACCGATCGAATCTCATTCCGCTAGAATGCCGGAAGCAAGCAGTTCGCCCAGCTTGCGCGAACCTGGACGCGGCTCGGCTTGCCTGAATGATGGAACCCTTGGTATAAATTGGGCCGCACCTCGAGGCTTCGCACCTTTGAACAGATCCCCACGCTTACCTAGAGAGCCAGCACCCGTGTCGAATGCACCCGAACAGCATTTGGAAGCCAGCCGCGCCGAAAAACTGCGGCGGATCGAGGAATTGGGCCTGGACCCGTGGGGCGGCCGGTTCGACGATCATCAACCGATCGCCCAGGTGCGTGCCTTGCCGGTTCAGGAGGATCAGACGCAATATCCGACCGTGCGCGTCGCGGGCCGGATTCGCCTGCGCCGGGTCATGGGCAAAGCCCACTTCCTGCACCTGTGGGACCAGACCGGCGAGTTGCAGATCATGATCGGCCAGAAGCAAGTCGGCGAGCAGGGCTGGCAATTGGCGCAGAACTTCGACTTGGGCGACTTGATCGGCGTCGATGGCCGCTACGGCAAGACCCGCACCGGCGAACTCACCGTGTTCGCCGACAAACTGACGTTTCTGGCGAAGTCGCTGGAACCGCACCCGGATAAGCACAAGGGCCTTGTCGATGTCGAGTTGCGCCAGCGGATGCGCTATCTCGACCTGATCTACAACCCCGAAACGCTTCAACGGGCGCATCAGCGGGTGTTAATGATCCGCACCATGCGCAATTACCTCGACTCGCGCGGCTATTGCGAGGTCGAGACGCCGACGTTGCATGCGATTGCCGGCGGCGCCGCCGCCCGGCCGTTTACGACGCACCATAACGCGCTCGATATCGACTTGTTTCTGCGCATCGCCCTGGAGTTGCACTTGAAGCGGTTGCTGGTTGGCGGCATGGAGCGTGTGTACGAGATTGGCCGCGTGTTTCGCAACGAGGGCATCAGCAAGAAGCACAATCCCGAATTCACCATGATGGAGCTTTACCAGGCCTACGGCGATTACCGCACGATGATGGATTTGACCGAAGGCTTGATCGTGGCCTGCGTCGATGCGTTGGGCGGCGGGCGCAAGCGGAAGTATGGCGAAAAGGAAATCGACTTCTCTCCGCCGTGGCAGCGTAAGAGTTATTGCGAACTATTCCGCGAGCATGTCGGCGTCGCCATCGATGACCATCACGGCGTGCGCACAAAGGCCGCCGAGTCGCACATTCACTTGGACTTGAAGGATGAAAAGGCCGGCACTTCGACTGCCAAGGAGCACGACGTGCTGGTCCACGAACTGTTCGAGCATCATGTCGAGCATCATCTGCAAGGGCCGGTATTTGTTCACGATTACCCGGCGGCGCTGTGCCCGTTGACGAAGCGCAAGCGCGACAACCCGGCCATCGCCGAGCGCTTCGAGCTTTACGTGCACGGCATGGAACTTGCCAACGCCTACACGGAATTGAACGATCCGGTCACGCAGGAGAACACCTTCCGCCGGCAACTGGCCGGACTGCCGGAAGAGGACTCGATGGCCAAGATGGACGACGATTTCGTGCAGGCGCTACGTCACGGGATGCCCCCCGCGGGCGGCCTGGGCGTAGGCATCGATCGCTTGTGCATGCTGCTGACTGACACGACCAACATTGGTGATGTGATCCTATTTCCGCTGCTGCGGCCGGAAAAGAAATAATCGAGCGAGGCAAGGATGTACGTCTTACTGCTCTGGATGCGATACCTGCGGACGCGCTACCTGGCGATGGTATGCGTGGTCAGCGTGATGCTGGGCGTGGCGACGCTGATCGTCGTGAACAGCGTCATGAGCGGCTTCAGCACCAAGCTGCGAGATCGGATGCGAGAGCTTCAGTCGGACATCGTCATAGAATCGGTCGATCGGCTCGTCGGCTTCCCCATGCCTGCCGACGAAATGATGCAACGCATCCAGGATTCTCCGGCTGGATCGCATATCAAGGCCATGTCGCCCTCGATCGATTTATTTGCACTCATGCAATTCAACTACCGCGAGACGAACTGCACAAGTCAGGTCCACATTGTGGGCATCGACCCGAAACTGCATGCCGAACTCGGAGGCTGGGCCGAACACTTGTTGGAACGGCCGAGGCGCGCTGCACCGTCGTTCGCGATTGGTGCGGACGCCCTCAATCGTTATGAAGCGAAGCGCCCGCCAGTCAGGGAGGATCCGCTCTTTCGGCCACAACCGGCCGTTCCAACCGTCAAGCCGGACGACCAACTTCAACTACAGCCCATCGACGGCGATCGTCAATCCAAAAAACCGCTCAATGACCTGAAAGATTTGCCGCCGATTCTTCCGCCGCCAAGCGAATCCCGAACACCGAAAGGAATTATCGTCGGCCATGCCTTGGCAAGCTATCGCGATGAGAAGACGGGGAAGGACGTTTACGTGCTCGAGCGCGGCGATACCGTCATGTTGATGACGATCGGCACGAGTCTGGATCCGGTCTTCGATGAATTCATCGTTTGCGACTACATCAAGTCCGAGCTCAGCGATTTCGATTCTAACACGATCTACATGCCGCTCGACTATTTACAGCATCTGCGCACCATGGAGGGGCGCGTCAACACCCTGCAAATTCGCTTGAAAAATCCAATCGATCCGAAAGAAGACGAAACGGTCAAAGAACTGCTCGGCCGATTGTTTCCGCCACACACCTACCACGTCGCCACTTGGAAAGACAAGCAAAAAGTCTTGCTGGCGGCCATTGACATCGAACGCGGAATCTTGAATTTGCTGCTGTTCTTGATTGTCGGCGTGGCCGGATTCGGCATTCTCGCGATTTTTTCCATGATCGTGCGCGAAAAGACGCGCGACATCGGCATTCTCAAATCGCTCGGCGCTTCCAGCGGCGGAGTGAACCGGATCTTCTTGGGCTACGGCATGTTGCTCGGAGTTGTCGGCGCACTAATGGGAACGGGACTGGGATTGCTCATCACTGAGTACATCAATGAAATCGAGCACGGCCTTTCGATTTTGACCGGCAGAGAAATATTCCCTCGCGGCGTTTACTATTTCAAGGATATTCCGACCAACGTTCAGCTGTCGAGTATTCTCGCGGTCAATGCGGGAGCAATTCTGATCGCGGTGGTGTTCAGCATTTGGCCGGCGTGGCGGGCGTCGCGCATGCACCCGGTCCAAGCGTTGCGTTATGAATAATTGCCGATGACTGCTTTGCGCAAAGCCGCAAGCGAGTGAAAAGGACATGCCATGCTCATTGCACATGGATTGCACAAGACCTATAGAAAGTTTGCCAACGAGGTACGGGTGCTGAACGGCCTGGACATGGAAGTGCGGTCCGGCG
>JBGQCZ010000326.1:0-6397 GCA_041495645.1 Gemmataceae bacterium
ACTGCCCCCGCCACCTGGCCCGCTCCCCGGTGGCGCCGCTGGCAATCGCGGACCGGATTTTTGATTGTCGCTGAAGCGGAAGGATAGTTGTCGCCGATCACTTTCGTGGCCATGTTGTTGGCCAGCCCCGAGGTCATAAGGGCGTACGACACCCGATACGGGAAGGCGTGCAGCATGATCGCTTCCTCAATCGCGGGGAAGGCGGTTGTGCGGAAGCCGAATTTGGTTTGGTTGGGCACCACAAGCCTCTATGGCGTCGGATCGAGCCAATACAACCGGATTGTTATTCCGGCGGGGGAAGTCGGCGGAAAGCCGGGCCAAGAAATTCGCTACAAGGAGCTTGGCGTCACCGAAGGGTTTGGCTGCACGCATTTTTCGGCGCAGACCAGTGCCGAAGCCGAGAAACTGATCGACGCGCACAGCCAAGAACGCCGAGTGAAGAGCATTTTCGGTGAGGGCGTCAGCCCGCGATTTCGCAAGCTGCGCATCGGTCTCGACTTCGTCGGCCTACCGTCAACGAAGTTGCTTAGGCATGGAAGCCCACGAATTGTCTATGGCGTCGCGGTGGCTTCCAACTTCAAGGATGTCTTGATTGGACGGTCCACAAAACCCGAGTATGTCCTTCCGATTTCCGGCAAAGAGGATATCACTCAGCGAATCGGTGATTACTGGATCAAGCGATGGCTGTCAAATCGCATTCTGAACGACGAAGTGTTGGCCGACGTTGAAAAACACACTTTGGTCTATCCAATTGAGCACGGTGCCCGTGTTCCACTGCCAGAGATGAGCGAGGGGCCGACGCTGTTTGAGTATGCGGAGCTGTGAAACAAGGATGTTTGAAGTGTGGTTGATTCCCGCCCGCATGGTCCCCGCGCCGACATGGGGGCGAGTTCCTTCGCTTGGGTGCAATCTTCAATCAACGGCGAGCCCAAGAGCAATCGCAGCGCTTCGCGCGTGCCGCGAACCGAATAGCTGATCGTTCGCGGCAAGCCGGAATCGGGGTGCGGACCGGCGCTCTGGCCGCAACGGGCACCGATCCAGCCCGTGCGCGTTGCTCTGGCCTTGTACACGCCGCTGATTTTGGCTGCCAGCGGTTAAAAATAGGTGAGAATGTCAACGATGCGGGTGCCGAGACACAACCGATGAAACCGACAAGGGTTGAAATCGAAAGCGAAGGGTTGAAATCGAAAGGCCCCTCCCGGATTCGAACCGGGGATGGCGGATTTGCAATCCGCTGCCTTACCACTTGGCGAAGGGGCCGATGATTGTGGGATAGTATCGATGCTGACCTCGCCTGTCAATTGCTCCCCAAACTCGCACTGACGGGAACTCCGCGCTCGTTTTCGCGTCTAAATTGCATTCGCTCCCGCCATGACTCTCAGGAATCCCTCGTTTCCCCTCGGAGGGTCTTGATGATCCGCAATGAGCGCGAGTTGTCGGCCGCCCAAAACCAAATCTTGGAACTTGAGCGCGTGCTGATGGACCTGAAATCGACCGTCTCCCTCCAGGAATTCCGACTGCTCGCACGCAGCAGCCGGCCGCTGATCGAACGCTTGCAAAGCGATATCCTCGACTATCTCACCAAGCCCGATCTCGCGCCCACCCAATCAATCTCCACCAACTCCTGAACCATTTTCTTGCCCTGAATTCGCGGCCATGCTGGTCTTGCTCGCATCGACCAGAACCGTTACCCTGTTGCGCGACGGCTGGCCGCGGCGCTTGAAACGCGCCGAGGGACAAGTCTTTCCAAGGATGGAAAACATCGTAATGCAATCCTGGCCGCTCGGTCGAACGATTCGCTACCCCAAATCGCGCCCGCGTCGGCGACCTCCTGGATTAGTGAGTCGCGAAGAGCCGCATGTCCACGCTGCCAGCCTCGATTTCTTCACCGGCCATTCGTTCGACTTCGACGAAAGCGAGGCCGAATTCTCAGGAGCGGCCGGCGCCCAATATTGGTTTATCGAGGCCGGCGGCGGCGACGGCGAAAGTTGGACGATCGGCGATGCTCCGGCGGAATCGGAAGAACTCGCACTTGGCTTAGACACCGATCGAGAGCAAATCGAAGCGCCGTGCCCAGAGATTGAAGGCATCGATCTGGAAGTAACCGAAAGCGCTCGGTTCAATCGCAATGTGGCCGGTCTTAGCGTTGTCGCCGGTTTTGAAGGTCCGTTTGCAACCGTAATCGACTGGGGCGATGGGATCAGCTCGAAGGGCACGGCTCTGCGTGACGAGGCCCGAGTGCTCGTATCGGGGCAACACCTCTATTCGCGACATGGAACTTTCGTCGTCACCACTTGGGTTCGCGCCGGCCATGGCCGGGCTCGTTTCGCCGCGAGCAAGGTCAAGGTCCACGACGCGGGCATTCAGGCCGGCGGACATTTTGTTCGCGCTCGGACCGGACGTGAATTTACTGGTACTGTGGCCCATTTCCGAGACCAAAACCCATTTAGCCAATTGGGCGATTTCTCGTCTCGAATTCGCTGGAGTGACGGTTCAACATCCGTTGGATTCATCGTTCCGAACCTGGACGGCGGATACGATGTTCTCGGAACGCACACGTTCCTTGCTCCGGGCCGGTTTTGGCTCGACGTTTCAATTCAGAGTATTGGCGGAAGCCTGGCAAGCGCTCGTGCCTCCGCACGCGTAGTAGCTTAATCAGATCCCGTTCGCTAGTCCCCGTCGAATCGTGCCGTTTCCCGGCCCTTGCACATATCATGTGGGATATCATTCGCGCCGAGCTTTACTCGACGGACTTCCCGAAATGAATACTCGAACCCTGATTGCCATGATGATCACCGGAACCGCTCTGACCGCCGTTCGTTCAGATGAGGGAATGTGGCTGCTGAACGAACCTCCGCGGCAACTATTGAAGGACAAGTATGGTTTCGACCTAACCGACGCCTGGCTCGAACGGGCCATGAAGGGCTCGGTACGGTTCAACAGCGGCGGGTCGGGCGGGTTTGTTTCGGCCGACGGTTTGATCGTCACCAACCATCACATCGGCGCGGAATCGCTTCAGAAGCTCAGCCCGCCTGGATTGGATTATTACAAGAATGGCTATTACGCCCGCACCGCGGACCATGAATTGAAGTGTCCCGATCTGGAACTCAACGTCCTGCAAGAGACTCTCGATGTTACGGCGCGCGTGAACGCCGCAGTCAAGCCGGGAATGTCCGCCGCCGATGCGTTCGCGACCCGCCGTAAGGTCATGGGCGAGATCGAAAAGGCCTCGCTCGATGAGTCCGGTCTGCGCAGTGATATTGTCACGCTTTATCAGGGCGGGGCTTATCATCTGTATCGCTACAAGAAGTACACCGATGTGCGGCTAGTGATGGCGCCGGAGGCGGGGATCGCCTCGTTCGGCGGCGACACAGACAATTTCGAGTATCCGCGCTTCTGTTTGGATGTCTGCTTTTTCCGAGCCTACGAAGACGGCAAACCAATCGCATCGAAGCATTTCTTCAAGTGGAGCAGCACGGGGCCGAAAGAAAGCGATGTCGTGTTTGTCACGGGCCATCCGGGAACCACGAATCGGCTGGAGACCTACGAGAAACTGCGGCATCGCCGCGACGTGACGCTGCCCTACACGCTCGCCCGCCTGCGTACGTTCGAGGCGGCCCTCCTTCAGTTCAGCGAACGCAGCCCGGACTTCGCGAAGATGGCGGCCGGGGATCATCATCGCGTCGCCAACTCGCGTAAGGCATTCGTCGGTCAGTATCAGGGATTACTCGATCGCACCGTGATGGAGCGAAAGAAGAAAGAGGAGGAAGATCTGTTCGAGTGGAAACTGCCTGCCGATCCGCCGTTGAGTTTTGTGGGAGCGCGCGACGCCATGGCCCGGATTGCGGAGGCTCAAAAGGTCATCCGAACCTTCGAGCGGGAATGGTCGCTCTTGGAAACCGGCCACGCTTTCTATTCCGAATTGTTCACAATCGCCCGGCATCTTCTGCGCCTGCGAGTCGAATTGGAAAAACCGAGCGCCGAGCGACTGCGTGAGTACCGCGACTCGAACCTGGAATCGCTGAAGTTCCAACTCTTTTCACCCGCGCCGATTCACGCGGATCTGGAGCGAGCGAAGTTGGCGGCATCGCTGACGTTTCTAGCGGAAAATCTGGGCGCGGAGAATCCGATCGTCGTCAAGATACTTGCCGGTAAGTCGCCCGCGAATCGCGCCGCGGAACTTGTCGCCGGCACGAAGCTATTCGACGTCGCCGTGCGCAAAGGCCTTGCTTCGGACAAAGCCGCCCTCGATTCAAGCGACGACGCCATGATTCAACTGGCGAAAGCGATCGACGACGAGGCCCAATCGCTACGGAAACGGTACGAAACCGAACTCGAAGAAATAGAACGGCAAGCGTTCGCGGCCATCTCGAGATGGCGGTTCGAGAAGTTTGGCCGAACTGTAGCCCCGGACGCGACTTTCACACTGCGGTTGGCGTTCGGCGTGGTCAAGGGCTATGAAGTGGATGGCTCCGATCTGCCGTTTCATACCACATTCGCCGGCGCCTTTGAGCGAGCCGACAAGCAGGGCTACCGCGAACCATTTGCGTTGCCCAAGCGCTGGCTCGACCGAACGGCGAAACTCGACTTGGACACGCCCTTCGACTTTGTTTCGACGGCTGACACCATCGGCGGCAACAGCGGTAGCCCGGTGTTGAATCGCGCCGGCGAATTGGTCGGCATCAACTTCGACCGCAACCGGCACGGCTTGGTGCGCAACTTCGTTTACACCGATGTGCAAGCCCGCCACATTGCCGTGCACTCGGCAGGCGTGCTTGCCGCGCTGAAGACGCTGTACGATGCGGAACCACTCGCCCAGGAATTGTCGACCGGCAAACAATCGAAGTAGTTGGAACCTCCCGAGCCGCGAAAGCCGGCTCGCAAGCGAAGGAAGAAGTCGTGACCGAAACTCCTGCTCCAACGCCGAAACTGCACTTCAAGCTCGGTTACGTCCTGCGCGTTCTCCTCTGGGCCGGGTTGCTGGTTCCTTGGACTTGGGCCCTGCTTACGCCGGTTCCACAGCAAGCCGTGCGAGCGATCGGTGGAACAACGGCATCCTTTGTTTTCGGCAAGTCGCTGCATGTTGGCGTTTACGCGACGTTGGCGATTCTTACCGCATGGCTGCCCATGAGTCGCAACTGGCGTCTGATTCTCTTGGTGCTGTTGATCGCACACGGCGGTACGACCGAATACCTCCAACAGTTCGTGCAGCGGGGCTCCTCGTGGCGCGATTTCGGCATCGATTCACTTGGAGTTGGCCTTGGCTGTCTGCTGAGTTGGCGACGCTGGCACGCCGACGGAAACCCTGTCGGAAAATGTACGCAAGAACAACTCCAGCGCGATTCCGCCGGCGAAAACGCCGATGCTGATCACTTGCGATAGCGTGAGTTTCCACAATACGGGCTGTGTGTCGTTTCGCAGCGTCTCATTGAAGAATCGGTGCACCGCGTAGCACAGCATCAACATGACGAAGACCTGGCCATAGTGGCGGCGGTACGGGTAGAACGCCATCAACAGAACGAAAATCAGCGCCATGCTGATCGATTCGTAAAGCTGTGTTGGATGTAGCGGGAGAGTTCGCGGTGTGAATGGCGGCAATTCGACGTTGACGCCGTTTCTCAGGATCACCAGGGCAACTTTCGTTTCTCCGCGCGGCCAATTGATCTGCAGAATGTTCTCTAATTGATGGGCCGTGTCGATCGATTGATCGTTAACCTGTTTGATGACGTCGCCTCTTTGCAAACCGGCTTGCGCTGCCGCGGAGTTGGGCTCCACGGGGCCCACGATGGCCAGTGCGCGCCCTCCCATCGCCAGCGCTGCGTCGTCCAATGAAAAACCGGCCAGTGTTTGATAACCTTGATCCACAACAAGCTCGCGCGCCGGACTGGTCATGAGTGGAAAGCTCATGCCTCGCACGCCGCAATCGGTGCAAACGTGACCGTAGCAACAACCGTTCAGGAAGCACCCAATGCGCCCCAACATCAGCCCAACGCACACGACTGGAGCGACGGCATCGGCCAGTTTCCAGGTCGGCATGCGATACTTGTTCCGCGAGAACCACCAGCCGAGTCCATAACCGACCCAACCGCCGATCGCCGATCCGTAGAAGACAATTCCGCCTTCCCAAATCTTGAAGAAGTTCTGCCAAGGCACGCCGTACTGAATCATGAAAACGATTCGCGCGCCGATAATGCCAACGACAAAAACCCATATCTCCAAGTCGAGCACTTTTTCTTTCGAGATGCCGTCGCGCTGGGCCAGATAGCCGACTAGCCACGTGCATGCCACAAACGACAGGAATAGCATCGTGCCGAAACCATAGATCGGCACGCCATCAGGCGCGAGGCCGAAGAAGGTGAACGGAATCCAGAATAGGACTTGGCACATCTTTCTAGCC
>JBGQCZ010000327.1:0-6375 GCA_041495645.1 Gemmataceae bacterium
CTAACAACATAGCTTTGGCTGTCAACAACTATTTCAGATGTTCGGGAATTTATCTTTCGAGTTGCTTTGAGTCGCTTCCGCCCCCCGAACTGAGCGATTTGCTGGCGTATCTGTTCAGCGACAACCCGCAGCCGCCGTGACGTATGGATTTCGCCGAATTTTCACGGTGCGGGGTCGAAAGTCCGATATTCTGATATAGAGGGGATTGACGGACCCCGATCCCTTCTACCCTCCGACCCGCCGCGAAAACCCGTTTGCGAAATTGGTCCCCGATGTTCCCCCGATTGCGCTTCGCATTGCCGTTCCTCGCTATCGCAACGGCGTTTTCACACTCGGCTTCGGCCGCCGATTGGCCGATGTGGCGTTGCGATGCCAACCGCAGCGCCGCTTCGCCGCATGAATTGCCCGCCCAACTTCATTTGCAATGGCTGCGGCATTATCCGCCGCTCAAGCCGGCCTGGCCCGATCAAACGCTGATGCCGTTCGACGCGGCGTATGAACCCATTGTCGCCGGCAGGACACTGTTTGTCGGTTCCTCACGCACCGACAACGTGACGGCGATTGACACCGCGACGGGCGACGAGAAATGGCGCTTCCAGGCCGAAGGCCCGGTGCGCTTTGCCCCGCTCTTCTGGGAAAACCGCATCTATTTCGTCTCCGACGACGGCTACCTCTATTGCCTCGATGCCGTGAAGGGCACGCTCATCTGGAAGTTTCGCGGCGGGCCGAGCGATCGCAAGATTCTCGGCAACGAGCGGTTGATTTCGATGTGGCCGGCCCGCGGAGCGCCGGTCATCGCCGACGGCACCGTTTATTTCGCCGCCAGCATCTGGCCCTTCATGGGCATCTTCATTCATGCCCTCGATGCGCGCACCGGCACGGTCATTTGGACCAACGACGGCGACGGCTCGACCTACATGAAGCAACCGCACAACAGCGACTCGTTCGCCGGCGTCGCCCCGCAGGGAGCGATGGCCGTGCTCGGCGACAACCTGCTGGTCGCGGGCGGGCGCTCCGTCCCCGCCTGCTACGATCGCAAGACCGGCAAGCTGATTCACTTTCTGTTGAACGAGAACTCCAAGAAGGGCGGCGGCTCGACGGTCGCGGCCATCGGTAAAGTATTCGTCAATGGCAACGGCGCGTTTGAATTGGCCACGGGCAAACACCTGGGCGTCTTTCCCAACATGACCGTTCTGACCGACGAGGTTGTTTACGGGTATCAGACCGGAGTGCTCAAGGCGTTCGATCTTACGAAGGCCGAGATACAAGTAGTGCCGAGTTTCGGCACGAAATCGAAACTGATTCCCGAAATCAAGACGAAGTGGACAATTCCCGAACTCGCCGCCCACAAGCTCGCGGGCGCTACGTGCATGATCAAAGCCGGTCCGCGCCTTTATGTCGGCATGCCGAACAAGATCGTGGCCGTGGCCCTGCCGCTTGTCAAAGACGAGTTAAAGATTGAATGGGAGATCGAGGTCAGCGGCGTGATCGCAAGTCTGATTGCCGCGGATGATCGCTTGTTTGCCGTCTCGCTCGAGGGGCGCATTTTCTGTTTCGGCCGCGACTCGATCGAGACCCGACATCATCGCTTCGAAATATCCCAGACACCGGAAGACGATTGGAACAAACGGGCAAGCGCCATCCTGGAAGCAACGCGAGTGAGCGACGGCTATTGCATTTGCTGGGGCGTGGGCTCCGGCCGGCTGATCACGGAACTCGTTCGCCAGAGCAGAATGCATGTGATCGCCGTCGATGCGGACCCGGTGAAGGTCAAGGCCGCTCGCGACCATTTGATTGCACTCGGGCTTTACGGAGATCGAGTCGCGGTGCATCTCGCCGACCCGGCGAAGTTCGAACTGCCCCCGTACCTTGCTTCGCTCATGGTCTCGGAGGATCTGAAAGGGATCACGATCGACGCCGCGTTTGCGGGCAAGCTGTTTGAATCGTTGCGTCCATATGGCGGAGTGGCGTGCCTGCCGCTGAAGGCAAACGAGCGCGTGCCGTTGGTGCGAGCGGTGTCAAGCGGGCAACTGCCCAAAGCGGTCATCAAGGACAGCGCCGCCGGCATGTTGTTGGTCCGGGAAGGCGCGCTGCCGGGGGCCGGCAATTGGACCCACGAACATGCCGACGCGGCCAATACGCGAGTATCACCCGATCAGATCGTGAAAGCCCCGCTCGGCATTCTCTGGTTCGGCGGACCGACTCATGACGGAATTTTGCCGCGTCACGGTCACGGCCCGCAGCCGCAGGCGATCGACGGCCGTTTGATTATCGAAGGCATCGATAAACTCCGGGCGCTCGACATTTACACCGGCCGCCTGCTTTGGGAAGCGCCGCTGCCCGGCCTCGGCGCTTACTACAACAGCCTCGCCCATCAGCCGGGCGCGAATGCCGGCGGCACGAATTTCATTTCCACGTCCGATGGGATTTATGTCGCCTATCACAATTCGTGCGTGGTGCTGAATCCAGAAACCGGCCAGCGCATCGCGGAATACCGGCTGCCGGGCGAGATAGGCGATCCGCCGCCGCGCTGGGGATACATCAACGTGGTCGGCGATTATCTCATCGGCGGGGCCGTGCCGATGGCGGATTCGAGCGCCGCCAAGGAAATGCCCAAGAACGAGGCCGACCCCAAGACCGACGACGACGATCCAAAGTCCGACAAGGATCCTCCGAAGCCTAAGATTACCTGGAAGCAATTCCGCGCCGCAGTCGAGAATTCCACGAGCAAGCGGCTCGTGGTCATGGATCGGCATACGGGCAAAGTCATTTGGCAGGCGTCGGCGCGATTCATGTTCCGCCACAACGCTACTGGCATCGGCGGGGGCCGGATTTACACCATCGATCGGCCCGCTCCCGAACTGGTCCGAAAGCTCAAACTAACGAAGGACGCCCCGCAACTGCAGGCTCAATTGGTCGTCTTCGATCTCAAAACCGGCGCGAAACTCTGGAGCGCCGATGCCGACGTCTTCGGCACGTTTCTGAGTTACTCGGAGCAACACGACGTGCTCGTGGAAACGGGCCGAGTGACGCGCGATGCCCTGCCTGACGAGCCAAAAGGCATGCGCGCTTATGCAGCCGCGACGGGAAAGGTGCTGTGGCTGGATAAGTCCCTGGCCGGACCGGCGATGGTTCACGGCGATTTCATCATTCGCGACAAAGGCGCCACTTCGCTCTTGTCGGGTCTGCCGATCAAGAAACCTGACCCGCTTACCGGCGAATTGGTCGAATGGACCTGGTCGCGAAACTATGGCTGCAACACGCCCGCCGGGGCCGAGCATTTGATGACGTTCCGCTCCGGCGCGGCCGGTTATTGCGACTTGTACAACGACTCCGGCACCGGCAATTTCGGCGGCATCCGCTCCGGCTGTACCAATAACCTTGTCGTGGCCGGCGGGGTGATCAGCGCCCCGGATTACACGCGCACCTGCACCTGCAGCTATCAGAATCAGACTTCACTCGCGCTGGTGCCGATGCCCGAAGCGGAAATGTGGACTTCGTTCGGCAAGCGCGATTGGAAGGGCCAGGTTCGCCGCGTGGGGATCAACTTCGGAGCGCCCGGCGACCGCCGCGAGGACGACGGCACGCTCTGGCTCGAATACCCGAGCGTCGGCGGCTTATCGCCGGTCGTGAACGTGAAGATCAAGGGCGAGTCGATCGAGTATTTCCGCACCCATTCGTCGCGGGTCCGCGCCGATTTGCCGTGGGTTGACTCTTCGGGTGTTAAGGGTCTGGAAAGCGCCACCATTACGCTTGGTCCGCCCGGCGCCTCGCCGCGCAAATACACCGTCCGTTTGTTCTTCGTCGAGCCGGATCCAGCCGCAGGCGGCGAACGCGTGTTCAACGTGGCGATCCAGGGCAAGCCGGTCATCGCGAATCTGGACGTCGCGAAGCTAACCGGCGGCGCGTGGCGCGGAATCACCAGGGAATTCACCGGCATCATGGCCGGCGAGGAACTGGAAGTCACATTAACGCCGTCGTCAAGCAACATGAAACGACGCCCCGTCATTTGCGGGATCGAGGTCTTGGCCGATGGCTGGTGAGGATTGCAGTGGTGTTGCCCTTGGCGGCGCTTTGGCTTCCGGCATTGTCCAGCGGTTGCGATTGAAGGCAATCACGTCGCGTCCAGTCGGAGTCCGCTTGACTAATCGCCCCGCACCGCCGCGATAGATGGCAAGCCATTGCCATCTATCACTGGACTTGGCCCGCACTCCCAACCTCCTGCCCCACAGCCGGTTAACAACAACAATTCGATGCCAAATCAGTCGCGATAGGTTGCAGGATTCGCAATGTTTTGGGATGATACATAGGTCAATCTAATCACAAGTTCGGCCCGGAAGGAGGCACTTGGCCGCGCCATCCTGACCGGTGGTCGCGGCATCCCTAGAATCGTAGTCGGCGGCTGGAGGCGGTCCGCGTCGGACGGCTCCCCGCTCGCAACATCTTGGAGGCAAACATGAAGACGATCCTCTCGGCGGCGTTGGTACTCGGGTTCTGCGGGCTTGCGGGCGCGCAGGGCGAGAAGGCAGACCCGGTCGGGACGTGGAAGTGCGAGTACGACATCGGCGGCCAGAAGCGGATGTCCACACTGACGATCAAGAAGGACGGGGACAAGCTCGCCGGGACGATGAGCTGGCCGGACCAGAAGGAGACGAAACTCAAGGACGTGAAACTGAAGGAAGGAGATCTGACCTTCTCCGCCGTGCGGGTGTTTATGGATAACAAGATCCCCATCGAGTACAAGCTCACGATCACCGAGGACAAGCTCAAAGGGAAAGGCGCAGCGGAGTTCGGGGGCCAGAAGCAGGAGTTCGACATCGAGGGGAAGCGGGAGAAGAAGGACAAGTAGCGGTTGGGCGGTCTTGAAGTCGGTCGTTCGGCGACAGGAGGCGACTCGGCGCCTTGAGGAGCGCTCGGGACCGCTCTTTGGGAAAACGAAGGGGTCGGGAGTCGATTCGGGGGGAGACATCGCCGAACGAACGGATGCAGTTGACCGGGCCGGCATCACGGCGTTCCGAGGTTCGATGTCAACACAGCCGGCCCGGCAACTGATCCTTGGCGTTCGGCCTGGTGGAGGCCTTTGCGTGTTGCGAACAGGCGTGGTTATCCTGAGCACCTGGAGCGGCCTCAACCTGCTCTTGGCCGTCGCGAGTTTGCTCGCCATCACTGCCTTCCAGCAGAACTCGCCGGGCCTCACATTCATGATTGACGAGGCGGAAATCGACCAACTCGGCCCGCGGTGGGTGACACTCATCAACGGCTTGGCGGCGCTCTGCAACACGTTCGACGCCGCGTTCTTCATCCTTGTGCTTTACGTCATCTGGACTAGTCTGGTCCACAAGGCGCGGTGGGCCTTCTGGGGGCTGGCGATCTCGGGGGGATTCTTGCAGGCCTTTGCCTTCGTGAGCTATTCGTTTTTCGCCACCGGGATCGTTCGCGAAAACATCGTCACCCTCAACCTGTTGGGGAACCTCGTCTCGTCGGGGCTTTTGGTGGTGGGACTCGCACTGTCCGGATATGGGATTTACGGTCAACGATGAATCCGAGCGGCGCCGAATAACCAGTTGCACCTGACCGCGGCGGCAGGCGGCGGTTGCGCGGCTCGCCGTCTTCTCAGCCGCCGCGGCAAGTGAACGCAGTCGTTCGGCGGCGCGGAAGGGCCTTCAATGATTACGCTGCTTCGCCGAGAGTTCACGGTGGAATTGCCACTTAAGAAGGCGTGGCAGCACTTGGCCCGTATCGAGCAGTGGCCGAGCTGGGCCAAGCACATTAAGCAGGTAGCAGTGCAGCCGCCGGGGGAACTCGGACCGAAATCGACGGGCCTTATCCACCTGAGCAACGGGGTCAAGTCCGCGTTCACGATGACCGAGTTCAATCCGTACCGCAATTGGAAATGGGTCGGCGGCTTCCTCTGGCTGACGGTTCATTACGACCATCGCTTTGAGGAACTGAACCCGACGCAGACCAAGCTCACTTGGGTGGTTGAAGCGAAAGGGTTCGGCATCTCGGTGTTTGGGAGGCTCTTTGCGAAGATCTACAGCAAGAATCTGGACCGGGCGATTCCCTTGTTGGTCGAGGAGATGAAGGCAAGTGGGGAGTAGCAGCGCCGAACCGCTTTATGGCCTGTGAATGTTTAAGTACGTTCCTTCCACGCGAACGATTCTTTCACGTCTGGGTGGCGCGTCTGGCGGATGCGTTAAACTTCACTGCCTTTGGGTGCGCCGGGATGGTTCAAGCAACGGTCGTCCCCTGGGGCGTCTTCTGCGGTTGCAGAAGCCCAGGCGGCGCCAAACAGCCTTACGGGGTCAGGCCCGCTCGACCCGGCCGGGTGAGCGGACGGCAGTCATGTCTCAGACTGCGCCCCAGAAACCTCTC
>JBGQCZ010000328.1:0-6338 GCA_041495645.1 Gemmataceae bacterium
CGAATTGGCCGTCACGAAGATCTTGGTTTCGGTGGCGTTCGGCAGCACGCTGCGCGCCGCCTGGCGAGCATTCTTGCGCCGCGCCGTCTTATCCGGCTCATCGGCGAACTTGGCCATCAGTTTCTCGGCCAGCTCCACGTATCCCCGGTGCGCGTGCGCCACCGTCTCGACCCAAATCTTGTGCAACTCCGGGTCAGCGGCGATCACGTCCGGTTCAACGTACTCTGCGACGCTCTCATCCACATACCTCTGACTCAATTGCGAATATCCCATCCCGGCGCGATGCCGCACCAGTTCGTGCGTCAAGCTCCGCGACACGCCCGTGAAGAGAAAGTTCCACACCGCATGTTCGAGCACGCTCCCGTGGCCCACTTCCTTGATGTGGCTGAGATAAGTCGCGTTGCCGCCCGGCCGCGGCTTGGCGAACGACATGTAACACACCCGTCCCGCCGTCTCGCACAGCACTTCCGATGCGACTTCGGAATCAGTCTGCCAACTCACCCCGTGGTCTTTCAAGAAGCGGGCCATTTCCGCTTCATTGGTCTGCTGCCGGCCGAGCAGATACACGGTGGGCACAAGGTGAATCTTCATCGACTGCGCCGGATCGGTATTGGGTGTCGTCATGTTGGGAATTTTCGCGTTGCGCAACTCGATGACAAGGGCAAGTTGAAAACTCGCGCTCGAAGCAGCTCGCCCGCCGGTAACCGCCCGCTCCATTCGAGTTTGTGGTGCGGGAGTCCCGCCTGCACCGTGCAGCCGAGACGGCGGCGCCACAAGCTGAGACCTTACCAACCGGGTAAAACCAGCGCGCCGCCAAACTCGGAACCAAACTTTTTCCAACTTTTCGCGAGAACCGACGAGTTCCGGATTGATCGCAACCTGTTGCCAGTCCATCGTTTGAAATCCTCCCCCGATGCCCTCAAACTTTTTGTTGTATTTGTGGTGGGCGTCGTCGCGGCGGTTTGTTTCCCCGGATACCGGCGCGCCGCGGCGCAAGCGCCAGTTGCAAGGCGATCGAGTCGGGCACGGGAGCGAGTGAGGCGAAGTCATGATCGGTTTCTCGCACAGGTGCGCACAGCGACCAGCCGGCCCGCGAGATGTGTGCGGAGCCGGAGTTACAATTCGTCAGTATACTATTGTACACAACAAAGAGCAATGATGAAAGATGCAGGGTAGCGTCTCAGTTTGGGAGGGCGAGGCTCCTGCCGAGCTTGCTGCACAGGCTCGGCAGGAGCCTCGCTCTCCCAAACTGAGACTGCGACATGCTGGCGCGCGAAGGGGGGGGAACTGTCCGCCGCAGCACAAGGCGGCTCATTGTCTTGCCGCCTTTCAATCTGTTACGATGATAGATGCCGGTTGAGCTTGAAAAAGCGAGGGGTTCATGATGAGCGCGGCCGCCGTCACGCCGCGCATTCGGCTCATGGCCGTTTGCGATGGGGTGCGCGAAAGCAAGACCGAGTCCGGCGTCTACCACCCGCGAGGCGTTCGGCATTCGATTGTGGCAGACGGCTTTCCGCATGTTCCGGCACGGTTGCGGCTCTTCTTACATCTGTCGAGTCCCCGTCCGGGAATGCATCCGGGCTATGTACGCGTGGTCAACGATCGCACCGACAAGGCGATTTTCCACGGGAACCTGACACCCACGCCCGCCTTTGACGGCGACCACGCGATACGGGCCGCCTCGATCGGACTCGGAGGTGCGTTTCAGGAGGAGGGCGGATACACCGTCCAAGTTTGGTTCTTCCAAGACCAGGGAAATGATGTGTTAAAAGGTGAAGCTTCGTTCTCTGTCGTCAGTGAGGACACGTGATCATGAAAAGCAAAAAGCGTGGAGCCCGACAAGCGCCTCCGCTTATGGAATTCGAGGTCGTGGAGATCACCGATCCGGCCGAGATCGCCGCGCTCGAGGAGCGGATCCGGGAGGCCGAAGCAGCCTTTGCCGCGGCCGCCGCAAATTCTGGAAAGGCCAAGTCTGTCAAGAAACGCCCGAGAAACGGGTCAGTTCCGCCGGCCGCGTGAAGGAGAAGCAAGAGGCGGCGACCTCGCGGTGACCGTGGCGGACGGCCGCGTCCAGCGCTGTCATTCCATAGGCCGTACTCGAGCGCTCGACATCGACGCCGTGCGACAGCAGGCACTTCACGACGCCGACGTGGCCGCCGCGCGCCGCCCCGACGAGAGCGTCATTGAGAATCGCAGGCGTTGGCTTCTCGCCTTGCCGAATCACGCGCGGCGATTAGGACAATCGCCAACTCTTCGCCCTCTCCCCCGCCTGCAATGACTTGGCGTTTATCAGCGACTTGTAGCCGCAGGCTTTAGCCTGCGCGAGGGGCCGCGTGCCACGGGAAAGCACGGCGTACAATCGAGGGATGCTGGCCCTCGCGCAGGCTAAAGCCTGCGGCTACAAGTCGCTACACCTCGATGAAACGCGCTCCAGGACAATCGCCAACTCTTCGCCCCTCTCCCCCGCCCTTATTGTCGCTGAAGCCACAAGTCGCAGTGGGCGGGGGAGAGGGGCGTGGTCTGGCCGAAGTTCTTCAAGCCTTCCCTGCGCGGCCGCCGCGGCGATCGCACTTTCCCTGCGAGTCGGTTCGGCCGCCAACGACGCCGAAGCGAACAGACACAGAAGCGAAGCCGCGCCGACGTAGACCAGTCGAAATGACATGGCGCCCTCACTCAGTTCGATCGATGATCCACGATCATAGTGTGATTCTTGTAACCGCGTGGAAACGTGTCGTTCCCGCGAGCGCGCGTCGGTCCGACTGCGCGATTTTCGGATGCAAGAAATTGCTGGAAATTAAGTTGAGTAAACTGTCACCGGTTCCGCTCGGTTCCGAACGGTTCCCGACCCCATTTCTTAGTACTTCGGAACGTCCATATTTCTTGCCGTTTTCAGAATGGCGGGACAATCGGCACGTTGTACTCTCGAATCCATTGAAGAAAGTGCGGCACGGATTGATCGCCGGCATTCTGGAGCTTTCCGAAGAACTCGAACCATCGGTCCCCGTTGTCTTTGCTGATCGGCTTCGTGTCCCACGCCTTTTCTTTCCCGACGTACTTGAGCCGGTCGTAGCTGAGATGTGCCAAGGTGCGATCCATGCGGGTCTTGGTATCCTTGAGGTATTGAGACATGTCAGCGTAGGTGTACGGCCACGAGGAATCTTGGGCGAAGTAATCGATCGCGAGCAAGTCATCCAGCTTGGGTTCGATGAGGATGCCGTCTTTGTTGAGCTTCCTGTAAAAGAAATCTCGAAGAACACGCGCATGGAGGACGACCCCTTCGAAGGCAAGGCTTCTCGGGAACGTTTCCCTGGGCTTCGGCATGTCGATCGACCGCTGCAACATGAACAGCTCGTACACAATGAGTCTTGCTGAGGCGAGCTTGTTTTGCGGTGGGATGACTCTCGGCGACGGGGATTTCTTGCTCATGTCGGCTGTTCCTTCGGGGCTTGCGGTTCCACCGTCACGAACTTGACGTCGGGCCAGTAGCGGGGGAGCAGCGACTCGAAGACTTTGGTAACGGACCACATCGGCATTGCCGACACATGGACGCCGGCGGCGTTCTGGATCGTTAGATTCGTTCCGCCGACGTTGTAGAAGCCGTTGTCCATCGTGACGGGGAACATCACGGACATGTTGAGCGTCGCGATATTGTCGTCGTGCCACGGATCGGTGATCGCGAAGTGTCCGGCGACCTTGTTGCGCCAGATCAGGACGGACGACAGCTCGGAGACGCTCTCGACGTAGGCTTTCACGGCCTTGGAGATGTCCTTGAATTTGGTTTTGTCCTTGAGATCGGCGCGAGCGAACAGGTTCAGTTCCAGGCCACGGATGAAGCCGACGAGCCGGGCGTGGTTGATGGCGGAAACCCCGAACCAGTGGAAGATGCAGGCGACCAGATTGAGATCGTCCACTTCCTCGTCGGACGTGCCGCCGAAGAAGGAAAAGTTGGCGACCTTGGCGAGGGCCTCGTACCGCTGCTCTCGCCGGCGGATCCCGGTCGCGAGAGACATGAGGCCTTTCGATAGCTGCTGGAGGGTCCGGATTTCGTTGAAGTGCTTCTGCGGATCGACGTCGAGCTTCTCGGCGAGATCAAGGGTGACGTTCATGGGCGAGGCTCCTTGGCGTAAAGTGGTCCTTACCTGTCATTATTCGACCGACTTGCGGTGCCGAATGTTCGCGCCAGCGGGAGTTTTCCACGTCCACCTGCATTGTTGATGAAAAAAAAGAAATAACTATTACGAATTCATCATTATGAACCGTTGTCGTTGGATGTGGATTGTGTCGGCTACAGCGCCCAGCCGGGCGACGCGGCGGCCTGCTTCACCCACGTCGTCATCCGCGCCTCGTCGAGCTCGTCGCCTTCGCGTATGTCGAGGGGGCACGCATCCTTGTCGCAGTCGGCGTGACCGTCACCGGAAAGGAATCGCCGCGGACGGATGGAAATCCCACTGCGAGCCAGTTCTTTTCGCGGTTTTCAGTATTGGCATAGTAATACTCCCGGATGACCGGCACGTTGCCCCGCCCAATGGAGTCCCGTCATGCACAAGTACCTCTACCAAGGCTACATCGAGACGCTCGCGAAGAGGTTTGACACGGCTCTTGGGGAAATACAAACCCAAGAAAACTTCGAATATGGGGAAGAGTTTGAAAAGAAAATCTGCAAAGTGCTACGGCTGGCTTTGCCTCAGAAATACGGGGTATGTCGTGGATACATTGTCAATGAACATGACGAGACGGCCGGCGATGACATCATCATCTACGACGCGAGCAGATTCCCGACCTTGCGGGTGCTAGATTCGGAAGAGAAGGAAAAGGAGTGGATTCCGGTGGAAGCCGTCTATGCGTACATTGAGGCCAAGCACACTCTGAATCTTGTCGGAACAGAAGATGACGGGTCGAGCTTGCAGAAGGCAATGAAACAAGTAGCCGAGGTGAAAAAGCTCTGTCTCCGGAGAACGGCCGTCTCACCAATGCAGATAGCACCCTATCTGAGCCTGCAGGGTGCCCTGAGTCTTGACAGGGGTCCGGGGTATCCGGCTATCGATAACCCGGTATTCACGATGATAATGTCGCGCTTTGTCCGAGAGAAAAAAGGGGCTGCTCATCTTCAGTCGGGCGTCGCGATACATGGCAAGCTCATGGAACAACGCGCAGTGTTCGAAGTGGACAACCGCCCCGACGCAATGGCTCTCGGAAAGGAGGTCATTGCATTGCCTGCCTTGCCAACGAAAGAAGGGCTCCCGGCTTTCGTTTCTCCGTTTTTTGTCACGAATGCACGCACCGAGGTCTTAACCGTTCCCGATCTGAGTTTCGGGCTTGGTTTGCTTCTTTTGCTCTTTGCATTGGATTTTGTCCGGCTTGGCCGATTGCCGTGGGAGTTGCTTATCAGCAATGGGTTCAATCCACGTAACTGAGCCGTCAGGTAGGAGTATTTGCGATGGATATCAAATGGGGCGGCGAGCACCCGAAATCCGAGAACGCGAGCCAATCGTTTTCGGGCCAATCAATTCAACGTCTCTGCCTTATGGACCCAGACGAGAACAAGCTGTCGGACATTCTGGCCGATTACTCAATCCGCGCGGCCAACATGGCCAGGGCAATCGTTTCCCTGGGGTTGCTGCTTGAACGCGCCCTCGTTGAATAAGCCACTCGCGGGAAGTGGCCGCTGCCCGCGCTCCGGAGCCCCGCTTGGCCAAGCCTGATGCGGGAAAGATGTCGAACGCAGTTGAGAGGAAAGCTGGATCATGGCCAAGGTGCGGCACGAAGTCCGCGATTGCTTGTACGGGTTCATCGAATTCGACAACTTGGAAAAAGAGTTGATCGACTCGGCCCCCTACCAGCGTCTGCGCGCCATTCACCAACTGTCCATGTGTTATCAGGTTTATCCCGGAGCAACTCACAAGCGATTCGAGCATTGTCTGGGCGTCATGGAAGTCGCCACGCGCATTTTTGACGGTGTGTTCTCACAGCGGCATCGCCTTCCCGATCACGTTTATCGCCGCGTTGAGGAAGAGCTCACCCCGGAGCGGCTTGGTCATTGGCGCCGGGTGGTACGTCTGGCGGCATTGTTGCACGACGTTGGCCACTTGCCGTTTTCGCACGCTGCGGAAGAGCTATTGCCCGCGAAGTGGAACCACGAGCGCCTGACGGCGGAGATGATCAGAAAATCGGAAATCAAGGACATCCTTGCCAGAGCGCGGCCGATTATCAACCCCGAAGACATTGTGGATTTGTGCTGGGATGTCCGCAAGCGCGCGAAAGTCGAGCCGAAGTTCGCGCTGACGCCGTGGAAAACGCTGCTCAACGAGATCATCACCGGAAACACATTCGGCGCGGAC
>JBGQCZ010000329.1:0-6323 GCA_041495645.1 Gemmataceae bacterium
GCCTGGCGACCGCTGGATGTTTACAGCTCGTTTGGACGGCGTGGTTCGGCTTTGGGATTATCAGAGCGGGCTACCGGTCTCTCCGAGCCCTAACTTGAACACTCATCGCTGTCAAAGCGCCGTGCTGGCCGCGGCCGGTCGTGTTGCTCTTGTCGGCGGGTCTGACGGTGCGGTCTACGGGCACGATCTCACGGATCTTTCAACCGCGGCATTATTCGCGGCAGCTACTGGAAACGGCGACGATCGATTGACGCAGGCAGCTCAGCTGATTTCCGGATTCGAGCTTGCAACGGACTCGATTCCGGCAAGCGTTGGAAAGGACGCGTGGCTGAGAAAGTGGCGCGACCACCGTGCGGTGTTGAACAATGCGCTATCCGATCCGGCCGGAGAGTACCGGGCGGCTCTTCGGCATCAGGCCGAACGATTCGAAAAGCAGCATTATTGGACGCGAGCGGAACAATGTTGGAATGACATTCTTCAGATTGACTCGGACGATTTCGAAGCACGGATGGCTCGCGGCCGTTGCGCGGCCGAGCAAGGCGTATTTTCACGCGGCATCGCCGATCAGACTGAAGTTATCCTGTTGGCCCCGCGCCTGATCGAAGCAAGGTCTTACCGAGCCGTTCTGTTCGCCCGCACTGGCCGGTCGGTGTTGGCCTTCGCGGACTTCGACCGCCTGCTGCGTCAAGAACCGAATCACGTCTTGGGCCTGACACATCGTGGCGAGCTCTTCGGCGAAGTCGGCCGGTTCGACGACGCCCGGCGCGACCTGCAAAAGGCCGCCGATCTCGGCGCCGATGATGTATCCACCTGGTTCCAGTTGGGTGTGTCGCAGGCGCGTTCCGGCGACAAGGGCGGCTATCAAAGTACCTGTCAGCGTGCTTGGAAGCGATTTGGTTCGTCCACCGCCTTCGCCGCACGATGGAATCTCGCCCGCCTGTTGCTTCTTGGGCCCGATCCGGGTCTGCCAAATTCGTGCAGCGTCGAATTGCTTCAGCGCTGTTGCGAAGAGCAGCCAGGCAACGCGATTGCCCAATACGTTCGCGCGTATGCGTTGGCGCGAGCCGGCCGCACAACAGACGCCGAGAAGGTCTTAGCCGACGCCGCCAAGTCGATTTCAGGCGAACCGCCCGGATGGGTGGATTTTGTCCGAGCGCTGGTGCGACTGCGCCTTGGCGATCCCGGCGCGCGCCAGTCTCTCGTCGCGGCTTCCGAGTGGCTTGAACGAGCCGAGCGTGGACTTGCGAAGAACCCGGACCTGACCCTTCCAAACTCCTGGCCGCAACGAGAAGAGCTTCGGCTCATGCGACAGTGGGTCGAAGCGGCCGTGTCCAAGCCTTGATTTGTTGACTCCGGGCGCCAGAGGAAGCCGTCATGGGATTGCAGTGGACCGACCACCGCGAGATTGGCGAGCAGTTGTTCGAGAAGTACGACACGCTCAACCCGTTGACTGTGCGCTTCACCGATATGCATAAGTGGATCCTCGATCTGGAAGACTTCGAGGGGCCGCCTCAAGGGTCGAATGAAAAGACCCTGGAAGCCATTCAGATGGCATGGTACGAGGAATGGCGCGACGAATACGGCGACGGGAAATGAACCGTCAGCCCGCCAACGGCGCTTCGGTGCGACCGCCATGTGTTCTTCTCCAGACGACAGCATGCTCATGCGCTTGGGAGACACCGTTGCCATCAATTGCCCCTTCATTTCACGGACCGTCCCAATTGTAAGTCGCGGACTGGCCCACGTTTTCTTCCACTTCCACCCGCATCGCCGCCGGCGTAAAACCGTGTTCGGCCTTCAGACTCGCCAACAACCGCTGACCGATGTACCGAGCCAACAACTCGGCCGTCGTGTTTTCAATCGGCAGCAGGATGCAATCTTCACGCGGAAACACCCACCGGCGTTCTCGACAGGCCACTCGCACCAATTCCGGCGTCTCTTCGATCTTGATGACGGCATTCCGTGTCGCCAACAGCATGTGATGATCGAGTTCATCGGTGATCGCTTTCGCCATCCGCGTAAGCGCGATGAAGTCGAATAGATAATGATTCGCATCGAGTTCGCCGGCGATTTCCACCGAGGCGCGGTAGTTGTGTCCATGGAGCCGCTCGCACTTGTCGCCTTCGTAGCTGATGAAATGGCCGCAGCAGAAGATCAGGCGGTCTTTGGCCACACAAATTCGATAATGCTCGTTGCTCATGAGATTCCCGTGAGAATCGCCGGAATATCAAGCGGAGAAAACTCGAACGGCGCAGCGATCATACCTTCGCGAAGCGCCACGAACAAGGATGCGGCCACGAGATCCGCGGTGCTGCCGGGATTGCGGCGGTGATTGTCGGCCCTCAGCCAGGCGTCGAACGTCGCTATCGCTTCGGAATCGCCGGCCAATGCAACCGCGGCTCGCGTGCTCGCTTCGTGTGCGAGTTCCGGGCCGCATTTGCGCTCGATGTGCGATTCGAGGCAATTCGACAACAGCCGCAAATGACTTCGAACAATCGCCGGCTCCAGCGGTCCATTCAACAGGGCCGGCACGCCGATATCGAACACCTCGCGGAACCCGTTCGCGTATTGCCGGGCGACCAGGTCGCGATCCGCGGCCAGTGCCATGACCCCGCGCAATGGCAGAGTTGGCTCATCGCGCACGTCCTGCTCCGGCGCCTCGCCCAGCCCACCGGGATTGGCGAGGCGAATTGCTTCGAACACCGCCCGGGAATCATCGACGGTAAGCGCATCCAGCATTTCGCCAATGCCGTCGCGAATTCGCCGTTCGCGTGGAACCGCCGCCAGCGGCGCCAGAAGCAGGAGAATTCCGAGATTCGTATTTACCTTGACCAACCGCCGCGTGGCTCGCACTGCTTCCAAAACCGTACCTCCCACGCCGAGTTCGGCCGTGCGTTCGAAGACGGGAGCAATCGCGGCGGCGCTGACGATGAAATCCAGATAAGTCATGTCCGCGAAATCGTGGAACCGCGTCACATTGCCCGGTTTGCCGGCCGTCGCCTCCAGCACGCACGCCAGCTGGGCACATTCGCCGATCGAGAATTCAGAGGCCATTCTCGGATTATGTCCGGATCGTCTCCCGACGGCAACCGGCACGCCCACATGAACCGCTCCGTTTGTCGCAACCAAACTAAATCCAACTTTTGACTCTGTGCGCCAATCTCGTCTTCTGGACGCATCTCCTTGCCGCGACCAGACTTCCCGCTCGCCCCCGAGGACCTCAAAAACTTTGTGGAGAAAGTGGTTGGGTGGTGAGTTGGGTTGGCAGTTGGGTGGTGAGTTGGGTTGGCAGTTGGGTGGTGAGTTGGGTTGGCAGTTGGGTGGTGAGTTGGGTTGGCAGTTGTGCGTCGGGTTGTGGAATGAGCCAATCCCCAAGATCAGAATTGAAGCAATCACGACTGGTTCCTCCAAAAAATGCGCGCACGCGAAGCGCTCGGCCGATGTGACCAATTTACTATACATCAGTATATTTTGTATTGCAACGGCAGCTCAAGAAACGCAGAACGGAATTAGAGCGCGTTTCATTCATGTGTAGCGTCCTTGGACTGTAGCCGCAGGCTTCAGCCTGCGCGAGGGCCGCTGTAGCCGCAGGCTTCAGCCTGCGCGAGGGCCGCTGTAGCCGCAGGCTTCAGCCTGCGCGAGGGCCGCTGTAGCCGCAGGCTTCAGCCTGCGCGAGGGCCACCACGCAGGCTGAAGCCTGCGGCTACGGGCAACCGTCTCTGCTACACTTGAATGAAACGCGCTCTAGTTCCGTTCTACGTTGCAACGACAGGCGCTGCCTCGGTCGTCGCCCCGTGCTCCCCGAGAAGCCGGCGATACCAGTCCATTGCCGCTTCGGCTCGGCCAGGCAGGGCGGTCGTCCCCCAAATCAGCGATAGCGTGCGCTGCGTGTCCGGACCGGTCTTGGTCCGCTGCGAATCCTTGACCGCGCTTGCGCACGGTCCGTCCGCATCGCTCAGACACAGCAGGCCGCCGAGGCTGATCGTTTGGCCCGACGCGTTGAAGACATACTGCGCACCCGCCGGGGCGATGCCGATCCGCAACGGTTCGCGCACCCGGTCGAGATCGACCACACTGATGGGCAACCCGCTATGCAGCGACACCACGTTGCACGCGTCCACGGCAAAATTGATCGACGACAGATGCCCCTCGCGCGCCGCCTTGAGCAAATACTCCGAAGCCGGCTTACTGCGCCCCGTCGGCTTGAACCCGCCCTGCCGCAACATCTCCCGCACCGCCTCGCGCACCGCGTCATCGCTCGACAACGGCGCCCCGGCGTCTTCGGCCAGCAAAGCCGTCAATCCCGGCGGCGACGGCAACGCATCCAGGCGTTGCGGAAATGTGGTCGTGAAGGCACACAGTTGCAACAACGAGTGGGCATCGACATGCAGCATGAGCGCGCGCTCCGCAAAGACTGACCATAGCCGCACCAACCGGTCAACTCCTAAGCGCCCACGCTGCCGAGCGCCTCTTCGAGCAATTGCGCCGCGACTTGCATAGGGCTGACTTTGCGCTTGGACGTGCTGATTTCCTCGGCGATCTCCGCGAGTTTCTTGGCCGTGGCCTTGCTCATCGGCACCTTGGGCCGGATCACCCATTTGGGATTCGTCGGCCGCCCGGGCCGCTCTCCCTGGCCGGGAGTCAGGCGTTGATGGAGAAGGCGAGCCATCTTTGCCATGCCGAAGGCCCCGCCGCCCACGTCGGGAACTTCATCGACGATCTTGGCGCCGAGGAATTCGGCCAGCTTCTCTCGGTTCTTGGCCATCATGAATCTCCCGCCAGCGGAAAAGCCGATCTCAAAGTAATCGCGATCGATAACGAACCCGACCTCGCCCTGGCAACTTCACATCGGCCTTCAAAGCCAACAGCCACCCGGCCGCCTCCGGTCTTTTGTGTTTAAGGAAGCAATTCGTTATTAATTAACATGTTACGTCGTATCAGCCGTTCCAAAATGGCTTGAGTTTAAAGAGCAATTCAAGCCCAGAACGGCAAATAACTCCGATAGCGGGCAAGGAGTACCCAACCTACACCGAGGCGATGCTCTAATGCGTCACAGATCATTACCTCATCGAGGCGACCTTCCCAAACTCGGTCGGAAACTGAACCTCGATCCAGTATACACGACGAAACTGGGCGCTCTTTTCCGCGGCGATTGCATGAACGTCCTTCCCGCGTTGAGGGATGGATGCGTTGATACAGTATTTGCCGATCCGCCATTTAATATCGGCAAAGAGTACGGGGGAAAGGTCGACGACCGGCGCGAGGAATCCGAGTATCTGAATTGGTGCAATCTTTGGATAAATGAGTGCATCCGACTCTTGCGGACAGGCGGTTCGTTGTTCCTTTACAACATTCCGAAATGGAATGTCCGCCTGGCCAACTATCTTTTGGGCAAGGGAATGCACTTCCGGGACTGGATTGTCGTTGACATCAAATTTGGGTTACCAATTCCCGGTCGACTCTATCCAAGCCACTATAGCCTCTTGTATTTCACAAAAGGCAAACACAAGACCTTTCGGAACATTCGGACGCCAATCAGAATCTGTCGGCATTGCGGGCGGGACATAAAAGATTACGGTGGATATCGGAAGGCTATGAATCCCAGGGGGGTGAACTTGACCGACGTTTGGGACGACATCGCGCCCGTGCGACATTTGAAATTCAAATCGGCGAAGAGAAAGGCCAACGCTCTGTCGACAAAGATTCTCGAACGGGTCATTGAAATGAGTACGAAACCTGGGGAAATGGTGCTGGATCCTTTCGGTGGGAGCGGGACCACTTATGCTGTTTGCGAAAAAAAGAAACGGCGATGGATCGGTATCGAAATTGAATCGACGAATGTAATTATTGACCGCCTCAAATCCGAAGAGCTGCATCACCACACGAATGGCGACATCATCGATGGTTAGCCGAACGTCGACCCTGGGGCAACGCTTCGATCGCTGACGCTCCCGGCTCGCCGGTTGGTTGCGGTTGCGTGGCGGGATACGGCGATCGTCCGAATTGCCGGGTCCATAGGCGTTTCGCGGACACCCGGCCGGCGGCGAGCGAGGCGTGCGAAGTACCGAGTACGCGGTACCGAGTGCAGAGTGTCGGGCGGTGAATTCCGAGCGCCGATTGCGAGTTTGCCGCAAGAGTTCGAATGGTGGTGCACCCAGCTCTCTTCCGGCAGCGAGACGCTTCGGCTCTGGGCGCCCATGGTCAGGCGGAGGCCGCTCGCGATCAAGCCGCGCGGACCAACCTATATCGTTTAGCCGCGAGGGGAGCTTGGCGACCCAAGCGCGGCCCGACTCTCCGCGCTCGGGTCGCCAAGCTCCCCTCGC
>JBGQCZ010000330.1:0-6322 GCA_041495645.1 Gemmataceae bacterium
AACCACCAGAAAGTAGCTGGCATAGCCCATCCGACAGATGATGCCCAACTCGAGCTCCAGGCGCTCGGATGCCGCCGTCGGCGGCGGATCGCCGTAACGTTCTCTCAGCCCGGTCTCCGCAAGGTCACGAAGATGTTGTTCGGGAGTTCTTCCCTTTGGCAGCGTGAAAATGGGGAAGTGACGTTTCTTGAAGTCGAGCTGGATGTCGACTGCGTCGGCGATTTCTTGACTGCGGGCCACCGCGTCGGCTTGATTCGGAAACCGCCGGTACATTTCCTCCGGCCCTTGAACGTAAAACTGATCGCTGCCGTAGCTCATCCGTTTATCGTCGGAAAGCTTCTTGCCCGTATTGATCGCCAACAGCACTTCATGAGCAAACGCGTCCCCCTGGCACAAATAATGCGCATCGCAAGTCGCTACGAGCGGCCAACCCTTGCGCTGGGCGATATCGATTGCCCCCGCCGCACATTGCCGCTGAATTTCCAGCCCGTTGTTTTGAATCTCCACGAAGAAATTCTTGCCAAACATGCGCGAGAACCACTCGGCGATTTGCATCGCCTCATTAAGCTGGTCCTTCAAGATAGCTTCCGAAAACTCGCTCGAAGCACAGCCGCTCAGGCAGATTAGACCCTCTCGGTGCGCTTCAAGCAATTCCTTGTCGATGCGTGGAACGTAGTAATAGCCGTCCAGAAACGCCAACGACGCCATTTTGATCAAGTTCTTGAACCCGGTCGCGTTTGCCGCCAAGAGCGTGAGGTGAAAACCGGCGTCGCCGCGCCGCTTAGCCTCGCGTTCAGTTCGTTTGTTCGGGGCGACGTAGGCTTCGTAGCCAATGATCGGGTTCACACCAGCCTTGCGGCACTCGCTGTAGAATTCGATTGCTCCGTACAGATTGCCGTGGTCGGTCAAGGCGACCGCGCTCATGCCAAGGTTCTTGGTCTTTTCAACCAGCTCGGGGATGCGATTGGCGCCGTCGAGCAGGCTGTAGTGGCTGTGACAATGCAAATGAGCGAACGAGCGCGACGCCATGGCAACAGTTCCATCCGGGGCCGATTTTGGGGGACACTCCACATCGTATGACGCGCTGGGTTCGATGTCAGACTTGGTTTGCGAGCTGAAGCCGACTTGTGAAACTATTCAACGAGCGTTTCTGGTTCCGCCACGCCGCGAAGATAGCGGGCAAGCAGCATTTCAACTGCTTGGATTTTTTGCCATTGAGCATACGGAATGCGAACCAGCGAGCCTTCCTCGTTGGCGGAGATGTTCTCAGTTGCGCTGGCCATTCCTTGGTGCAGATAATCGAGGATTTCGGCGATGCGCGCAGACTGCGCGGGTGTGAGCTGCTGTGGCAGCGGAGGCAGATCCGTATCGCGTGGTTGCCATTCCGGCGGTTCGCTCCGAAGCTCCGCCAGGTTCAGTGCGACACCGTCCGGCTCTGCTTCGGCGGGTTCGCCAATTGTCTTGTCAGGTGGTGAGACGGTGGCTGAAACATGTCCACGCAAGCCGACGCTGCGCTTGCTGATTTCGTTTGAGGATCCGAAAAGAATGACCGATCGGCCCAGGGCAATTTGGTCGCCGGGTTGCAACCGGCGGATTTGCACCGTGCTGCCGTTTACTCGCGTGCCGTTCGTGCTATCCAGGTCGGTGATAATGACATCCCCGCCGTCAAACTGAACTTTGGCATGGAATCGGCTTACTCGTTCGTCGTTAAGGCGAAGTAAATTGCCTTCTTCACGGCCAATCGTGACGGGAATGGGCAATTCCCGGAAAACCCGTCCCTTGTCGACGCCATCGAGAATCTGAAACGTGACGGAACGCATAGCTTCCTCAAAATGTCCGTTCCACCTTCGCCTAATGACTTTATAGCATAGCCCAACTCCGGCGATCAATCAAACCCGAGTCAATCACGCAAAAAACTGGGTGGCGGGATCCGGAAAATGATCCCCTGAAACCTCCAATCGGCGGCAATCGGGCATGTTGCGAAACCAGGTCAATTGTCGTTTGGCGAACTGTCGACTCCGAGTCTGAATCAGCGAGACGGTCGCCGCTAAGTTCGATTTCCCCTGCAAATAGGCAAATATTTCGCGATATCCGAGCGCAAGGTCCGCCTCCCGGCTCATCGGCCGGGGCAACTGTTGCAATCTCCGAGCCTCTTCAATCCATCCGGACCCGACCATCCGCTCGACTCGTTCGTTGATACGTTTGTACAGTTCCGATCTCGGCCGGTCGATCCACCAACATTGTTTGACCGCCGGCATTGCCAACGGTTCATTGTGCCACTGCTGCTGCCACACGCTAATCGGCCGTTGGGTCAATTCCCACACTTCCAAGGCACGGATTACGCGGCGGACGTCGTTTGGATGCAGCCGTTGCGCCGTCGCGGCATCAACCTCGGCCAACCGCCGATGTAGGACTTCGACTCCTTCGCCCAACGCCATCGATTCCAATCGCGCGCGAATTTCGGTGTTTGCCGGCGGCCCATCGAACAATCCCGCCAACATCGCTTTCAAGTACAAAGGCGTTCCGCCCACAAACAACGCCCGCTTCCCTCGCGATTCAATTTCGCGACAACACTCGCCTGCGCGTTCGAGCCACCAGGCGACGTTTGCGGATTCCCACGGATCGAGAACATCGATCAAGTGATGCCGCACTCGCCGGCGATCCTCGAGCGTTGGCTTTGCCGTGCCGACATCCATGCCGCGGTAAAGCGTCATAGAGTCCATCGCCACGATTTCGGCGTTGTATGATTCCGCCAGCCGAAGCGCGTATTCGCTCTTTCCGGAACCGGTGGGGCCGGTCAACACCCACGCATGGCGGAAGGCAGACGACGACATGATTTCCGGATGGCCCGCGGACAGGAATGTTCGGATAACGTACTGAGATGATCTTAGCCCAAGCCCCGCCGTGACTGAAGAGGGATCGCCGTGGCCGTGTTTGAATCGTCAGTCGAACTGCCCTGCACTCCAGCCGCCTTGTTCGAGTTCTTCACCCAGCCGGAGAACCTGATCAAGGTTTCGCCGCCGGAATTGCAAGTCCAACTCGTGGAATCGCCGGCGAGGTTGGAACTCGGTTCGTTGGTAACCATCCTCGGCCGCCGGTGGGGAATCTCCCAACGCATGACAACCGAGGTCGTTGGCTTCGATCCATGCCGTTTGTTAGCCGACGAACAGCGCGCTGGGCCGTTTCGCAGTTTTCGCCACACGCGCCTGATCGACTCGGCCGGCTTGCAAGCACGCTTGACGGAAAAGATCGAATTTGAGCCGCCCGGCGGAATTGTCGGCCTGTTCATGACGGCGTCGCGGATTCGCGACAGCCTTGCCGAAGTGTCCGAGTTCCGCAACCGGGCGATGCGCGAGATCTTCCAAGCCCTGATGGAGCGGTGAGGTCATGCGCTTCGCACTTCATCCTGAAATCGAGGTCCTTCGCCCCGATTTGCCGCGCGGACGGTTCAAGGGCGTGTTATTCGATTTCGACGGCACCTTATCGCTCATCCGTGAAGGCTGGCCGCAAGTCATGTTCCCGATGATGGTTCAAGTGCTCATGGAGACCGGCACAGCGGAATCGGAAGCGGAGCTTTCGGCTAAGGTCGAAGAGTTCGTGATGCGCCTGAATGGCCGCCAGACCATCTACCAGATGATTCAGCTAGCGGAGGAAGTGAAGAAGCGCGGCGGAACGGCGAAGAACCCGCTCGAATATAAGCACGAATATCACGAGCGCTTGATGGCGCGGATTCGCGGCCGGCTATCGGCGTTGGAAACGGGCCAATCGACTCCGTCGGATTGGACCGTACCGGAAAGCCATGCGTTGCTCGAAGGCCTGCGACGCCGCGGGGTCACGCTCTATTTGGCCAGCGGCACGGACGTGGCCTTCGTGCGCAAAGAAGCAGCCCTGCTCGGCGTCGCGGAGTATTTCGGCCCGCATATTTACGGCGCGCTCGACGATTACCAGAACTTCTCCAAGAAAATGATCGTGGAAAAGATCCTGCGCGATCACGCCTTGAGTGGCGAGGAACTCCTCGGTTTCGGCGACGGGTTCGTCGAAATTGAGGAAGTGAAACGAGCCGGCGGCGTGGCGGTCGCAGTGGCCAGCGATGAAATCAACCGCCGCGGCGTGAACGATTGGAAACGTAACCGCTTGGTCCAGGCCGGCGCCGACATCGTCATTCCCGAGTATCGCAACCACCATCATTTGCTGCGCTGGTTGTTCAAGGAGGAGTGACGTGCCCTTCCCCGCGTTCGATCGATCACGGCTGCGAATTCGGCCCTTGGCCGAGCGCAATCATGATCTAACGCTGGATCACATTCTGCCAATCGACGCGCCGTTGCCGCCATTCGATCATCCGGCAATCGACGTCTTGGGCGAGCGATTGGCGGTTGCCAAGCGCAACGGAACGGCACGCATTCTGCTCATGGGCGCGCATGTTTTACGGGCCGGCGTCTCGCGTTACCTCATCGACCTGATGGAACGCAAACTCATCACGCACATCGCCATGAACGGCGCGGGGCCGATTCACGATTGGGAGTTTGCCCTGATTGGCGCTACGACTGAAAGCGTGGCTCGATACGTTGCGAGCGGTGAGTTCGGGTTGTGGCATGAAACCGGCATGATGAACGACGCTATCCGAGCGGGTTCGGCTTCCGGCCTCGGCCTTGGCGAATCGATTGGCCGGGCGATTCTCGACGGCCAGTTCCCGCACAAGGATATCAGCGTGCTCGCGAACGCCGTACGGCTTGGCGTACCTGTGACGGTTCACATTGGCGTCGGTTACGACATCATTCATGAGCATCCGAATTGCGACGGCGCGGCCCTGGGCGCGACGAGCTATCGCGATTTTTTGATCTTTACCGAGTCGGTAACGAAGCTCGAGGGCGGCGTGGCGCTGAATTTTGGTTCGGCGGTCATGGGGCCCGAGGTTTATCTCAAGGCGTTGGCGATGGCTCGAAACGTCGCCCATCAAACCGGACGCTCGATCCGCAAATTCACGACGGCCGTCTTCGATCTCATCCCGCTCGAAGGCGACACGAAAGCTGAAGCCCCGAAGACAGACCCGCGTTACTTTTACCGCCCATGGAAAACGATCCTGGTGCGCACGGTCGCCGACGGCGGCGAGAGTTTTTACATTCACGGCGATCATCGGGCGACGATTCCCAGATTGTGGCACGCCGCCTTGCAGGCTGACGGCGATTCGCGGTAAGATCATGTGTGTCTCAGCAAACGGCACCATGTTCGAGTTCACTATCATGGCAACAACATTGCCGGTTACGGTTAGCAGCGAGGCGGGCGCGTTGGCCGATGATCTGCGCCTACGTGCGCAACTCGATCAGATGATTGAACGAGCAATCGAGGGTTTTCCGAATCTCAAGGCGGTTGAAGTAATTCGCTACGACCTCGTCGACGAACCGGGTTACCCTCGAATTGTCATCCAACTTCTAATGAATGGACCAAGGGACCCGGATGATTACTGGGTTCGCAGGGAGCAGTGGGACAAATGGACATGCAGCGTTTTTGCTCCGACAGTGCATTCGACCGTCTCGTTGAGAATTCTCTATCCCGACGAATTCCATGCTAGGTAGAGTCTTTTTGGAGACCGCGCGCACGCTCATTCCCTACGACACGGAAGATTGCCTTCGCGCAGCGGTCGGACGAGTTTATTACGCGCTGTTCCTGGAATGCCGCGACGTGCTGTCGCGGTGGGGTTTCGCGCCCCCGACGTTTCAAGCGCATCA
This sequence comes from Gemmataceae bacterium, assembly GCA_041495645.1. GTDB lineage: Bacteria > Planctomycetota > Planctomycetia > Gemmatales > Gemmataceae > JBGQCZ01. The sequence continues at coordinate 5,727 of JBGQCZ010000330.1, forward strand.
TTTCGTACGCACGCGATTCGAGGTTGCCGCCTTTCCAGACCTACAGTCAATTGGCAGAGCTATCAGGGATTTGAGTATCCTTCGCAATCAAGCCGACTACGAAAACTGGCATTCAATCCCGTTTTCGAGTGATTCCGAAGCCCTAAGTGCTTTACAGCGGGCCGAAAAGGCGCTTGCGTTGCTCGACGCCATCGATGCTGATCCATTGCGCCGCGCGAACGCTATCCTGGCGATCCGCGCCATCCCATGAACTCCAAATACCATGCTCACCGACGAACTCATCGAGCGAATCCTCAACCGCCTGCCCGCGGCGCGAATCGGCGTGGTCGGCGACCTGTTTCTGGATCGCTACCTCGATATCGACTCCGCCCTGACTGAACCCTCGCTCGAAACCGGACTCGACGCGTATCAAGTGACCCGAGTGCGCTCGTACCCGGGCGCCGCTGGGACCATCATCAACAATCTGGCAGCGCTCGGAGTCGGGTCCATTGTGCCAGTGGCCATCATCGGCGACGATGGCGAGGGTCATGAACTGCGGCAAGCTTTGCAACAAATGCCGGCCGTCGATCAGACCCACGTCATTTCCTGGACCGGAC
>JBGQCZ010000331.1:0-6317 GCA_041495645.1 Gemmataceae bacterium
CATTGGGCACCGGAACTTCCGTTACATCATCGAGTTTCGCCGGCAATTTGCCGCCGTTTCCGGCCGCGTGCATGCGAATCGCTTCGACCGCCCTCAGCGCTGCGAAGTAGCGATTGAGCCGTCCGGTCGTGGCGTAGATCTTTCCCATTGGCGTGGCCAGGCCCTCGCCACCGCCTTCCGCCAACCCCCGCAATAAACCGCGAAAGTACAACATGTCGAGCCGAAAAAACGCCTTGTTGTATTGTTCGACCGTCTTCTTGTAGGCGGGGTGGCCAAAGCTCTCCGGCAAGTACGCCCACTTCAACAAATCGTCCGCGGCCACCCGGCACTCACGAAAAGCGTGAATGGCGGTCACTTGAAACGCCGGCATGGCATCGAGGCGTTTGGCGGAGAAGCCCTGCTCCTTCAGAGCGATCTTGGCATTTTCCCGGATGCCGGCTTCCAGGATGACGCGCCCCGCAAGTTCCTCGGCATCGGGCTTGCGCAAGCCAAACTCATCGTGCATCTTCTGCAGGCTATCGCGCGCCGTTTTCACCTGGTCATCGGTCCAAACGCGATCTTCAAGTTGTTTGACCCACGTGAACATGTTTTCGATCGAGTGCGAGTCTTCGCTCAGCGCGTGCAGCGGGTCGATGAACGGCCGTGGCAGCACCGCCAGGGACCAATACAAGTTCGGGCTGTTCGGCGCCTGCACGAACGCTTCAACCTGTCTGATCATGATTTGTGCGATAGCGACTCCGACGAGAACGTGAATATTTGACGGCCCCTCGGCGACGTGTCGAGCCAGAGCGAATCCCGTTTGCAAAGTCTTGGCGGCCTCGGCAAATTGACCATTCACGATTTCGTGCCGCGCTCTTGCGGCCAGCACGACGCCGACGGTGCGAAACGCTTGCACGTCGGGAAGCAACAAGCCGACGCCTTCGGGACGATTGGAAATCTGCCAATCGCAATCCTTGCAGCGCGCCGCCAGCTCGACTTCGTGAAGCAAATGCTTGGCCATCTGCAACTTGCCGCCCACTTCTTCCTTTGGCCATTCGGCAAACGGAACATTAACCCAATTGTGCCAGTATTCCTTTTTCATTTCCTTGAGAAGAAACTCGTTTTCGAACAACATGGCCAGGCTGCGCTGATAGAGCGTGGACGCGTTGCCGGAGGTAAGTTCGCGGCGGTCGGGCAGGAGCCGATGTTGCAATGACTGCTTCGGCGCCTCGGCCGGGGCAACAGTCAGTTTGATCGGTTCCGGCGGCTGTTGCGCCGACAAAGGAGTCGTGAGAACGAGCGCGGTCATGATCAACTGGAGAGGGCGCATGCGAAACCTCGGAGAGAGGGTGCGTCGAGATGCCGGATGAGCATTACTCCCGGCAGGATTCGAACCTGCAACCCTCGGTTCCGAAGACCGATGCTCTATCCAGTTGAGCTACGGGAGCGTGCGAGCATTGTAGCCGACCGCGTTCGGCTTGGCACGTCCGGTTGATTGGCCCCTTTCCAAATCGCCGCAGCCTGTGAATAATAGAAGTAGACTCGTTTGGGGAAGAGTTGCACCCAAGTGGAGGTGCATCGTGAAGCGCTTTTTTATCATCCAGATTTGCTCGCTTGTTGCGATCGCGGGTTTTTCAACCGCTCGCGGCGACGACAGCAATCAGAAATACATTGAAATCGATGCCCGTGGCCCGGTCCACGAAGCGTACGCGCAGCCTTATGCGTCTGACCCCGTGCCGAATTCGGCCGTGGATAAGCAGCCGCCCGATCCTATTCCCGAAGAGCCCGCCGCCGAAAGACCCACCGGCAAGAATGTCCAATGGATTCCCGGTTACTGGCAGTGGGACAACGACCGCAAGGACTTCATTTGGAACAGCGGCATGTGGCGCGAGATGCCGCAAGGCCGGCGTTGGGTCCCGGGTTATTGGGCCAAGACGGCCGAGGGCTTTCGCTGGGTGAGCGGTCATTTCGCCGACGCCAACGAGAAGGACAATCAATACGTCCCCGAGCCGCCGCGGAACCCGGATCAAGGCCCGACCACGCCCGCCCCGGACGACAACAGCAGCTACATTCCCGGCGCGTGGTTCTACGGGAACAACGGCTACACTTACCGCGGCGGCTATTGGACCGACTGCTTCGCGGATCGCATCTGGATTCCCGCCCGCTATTACTGGAGCCCCTACGGCTATCGCTTCTGTAGCGGGTATTGGGATTATCCGTTCGCGGGACGCGGATTGCTGTTCGCACCGGTCTATTTCACCCGCCCGCTCTGGCTGACCACGGGTTGGTTCTACCGGCCCTACTTCACGGTCGGCTTCGGCGGTTTGTTCGGCAACTTCTTTGTCGGCTACGGCTACAACCATTATTTCTTCGGCGATTACTACGGCAGTTCCTACCTGAGCCTCGGCATTTACCCGTGGTACTGGGGCGCGCGCTATCGCTATGATCCGATTTGGAACCACCAGCGCTCGGTCAACCGCAACAACGCGAATTGGGCCACTACCTTCCACAACAACTACATCGGCCGGGTCAACGGGACGATGCCCATCCCGCCGCGGTCCCTGTCATCGCAAGCAGCTCTCGGTGCGACTGCCGCCGGAACGACGCCGCGCATGATCAACTCGTTGGCGGAAGCAAAGCAATCCGGTTTGAAGTTGGAAACCGTCACGCCGCAGCAGCGCACGGTGCAAATGCAAGCGGCGAAGCAGATGGTGACGCAGTCACAACAACTCAGCCGGGCAGCGCCGAATATCAGCACGTCGAACTATGGCAATGCGGCGATGAATTCCACGCCTCGAAGCGTGGGCTCGTCTTCCAATCTCTCAAGCGGCAGCAATCGCGCCGCTCCGGTCATTCAGGGCGGGAGCGGGGGGCCAGTCATCCACTATGGTGGGCAATCGGGCGGATCTTCATCGGGAATCCAATTGGGCAATAGCACGATGCAAGGAGGCAGTCGTGGCAGCTCTGCGATTCAAGGCGGCAGTCGAGGCTACAGCGGAGGCGGGAGCTTTGGTGGAAGTTCCGGGGGCGGAATGCGGGGCGGCGGGGGTGGTGGATCTCACGGCGGCGGTCACCGCTGAGCAACCTGCGAAAGTGCTTGAAGGGCAGGTCATCGACCTGCCCTTGGTTTTTCCAAGTCATGCGCGGTTATGTTCGCGGATCCTTCAAATCGCCGTCCATCAGAACGATATCACTTGCGTCGCCGTCTATGCAGGCTTCGGTGAAACGCCGCATTACTTCGAACCGTTCCGGGGGCACGTTGCCGCCCCGCAGTTCAAAGTCGCGTTCGCAGAGCAACGCGCCATTTTCAATTCTTACCCGACATTCGTAGCGACCCCAATCACACTGTTCCGCCCGCTCAAGCGGCAGACCGTAGCCCGAAAAACCGGCCGGTAACTCGATGGTGTGGCGGTCGGAAACCGAATGAACCGGAACCATCAGCGGCTGGGGCCGCGTTGCGGCTGCAAAGAAACCGTTGTCGCGCATCGGCTCCAGCCACGGAATACGCAGGAGCATCAGATTCTGGATGCGTCGCGCCAGTCGTGCCATGATGGCACCGTGGGAAATCGCCAGATCGCCGTTCAGGTCGTCGAGAAATTCGACTCTGAAATCGGCGATTTCCGCGGAGGGAAACAACCCGCCGACATACTGTCGCAACACGCGCTCGCGGGTGGACGAGTTGCGCTCGATCAGTCCCCAGCGCCAACCGGCGGCGCGGTCGCCGCGCGCCAATACGCGCGCTTCGGCATGATAGGACCCATCCGCAATGAGCCGTCCGCGTACGACGCGCTCCAGCCGGTGATCGGCGGGGGTCGGCGGCGGAATGAACGTTGGTTGCGGTTCCCGGCGGTCCAGAATCAGTCCTTGAACGCCCTGATCGTAGAATGGCAGCTGGCCGAGCGAGTACGCGGAGCCGGCGGGGTCGAGCCACATTTCCTTGCCATCCAACTTGGCAAGCACCAGGGCGTGATTGAAGCGCGAACCCGGCAAGAAGTTGACTCGGCCGCCTTGGGCGGTGCGCACCAAGACGACCCGCGCCTCGATCTTGAACTCAGTCAGTAGAGCGACCAGAAGCGCGGACTTGTCTTTGCAATCGCCGCGCAGTTCCTCGGCGACCGTGCCCAACGGTCGGATGGCGCGATCTTCGAAGTTGTCTTTTGGACGGCCGTAACGGATGTCGCGGGCCGCGAAGTTGTAGGCCGCCGCCATCTTGCGATGCTCGGCGTCGCCTTTGTCCGAAAGCGACGAAGTCAACAGCGTCGAGGTTAAGTCTTTCAGATCGTGATATTTCGGCACTTTCAGTTCTTTGAAGTAGTAGCGCGCGATTGGCTTCCAGCTCGGCAGGGTCGTGAAGTCCACCCACGGGACGAATTCATGAAGCGGCGGCGTCACCTCGTCCCATTCGACGCCGGGAATGTTGTGCAGATCCCAGCTCCATACCCTGTAGTCGCCAACTTGCCGTTCTTCGGGTGCAGGTGCTCCGTTGTGTAATTCGAATCGGGCGGTGAAAGGTTGAGCGACTGCCAGGGCGATTCGCCGGCGCCGGCACGGGTGCGCGGTTTGCAGCAAATAGTCTCCCCATACGCCGGGGCATTCCGCGAACGGCGTGAAATTGTCTTGTTGATCCTCCATTTCCACGACCACACCCGGCGCAAGGGGGGCGAACACGACTTCGACGAGACGCCCGTAACCCCATCGATCGAGTGGACGATCGGTAACGGTAGCCCGCCGCTGCCTTCCGTCCGGAAGCGTGAGGCGGGGGCCACGGATCGTGAATTTCCAGGTTCGGCGGTCGAAGTTGTATTTGACGCGCTCCCAAAGCTCCATGTGCTTCAGGCTGTGCAGAGCGCAGACCCAACGACGGCGGTACGACGGCGTGCCGTCGCGGTGCAGGACGGTAACGAAATCCTCGATCAAACCGTACTGGCCCCAGTGAGACACTTCTGCATCTTCAATCCCTGCGGTCGTCGCGGAGTCGATCAGGATCGGAGGCGCTAAGCGAGTCAGGTTCCGCGGCAGCTTCCACATGGTCCGCAACAATCGTCGCCGCGGAGTCGGAAGCTCGGGTTCGAGGGGATGCGCCATGCCAAGTCCATTCGTGGGTAGTTTCGTTCTCGCGTTGCCCTTTAGGTCAGTTTGACGGACGCCAGGATTTCCGACAAGGCCCACTCGTTCGGCGGTCCAATCCTCCATTGATTGACTTGGCCGGAAATGTAGGATAGTTTCGTAGGCGCCGGGGTTTTGGAGCCGTCCTCCGGCGGCCGTGAAAGTCGGCTCGATGGTTCCTCGCCACCCTTCTTGCCGTGCAACACCGATGAACAACACCATTCGCTTTGCCGTTGCCGCCGCGGCGGCTCTTGGGCTGACCACCGTGGCCTCCGCCCAGACCGTTGAAGGACTGCTCGGGCGCGTTCCCGAGTCGGCTAATTTCGTGGCAGTCGTCAATAACGGCGCCATGCTTCAGACGCCGCGCGCCGTGCGCGAAGGCTGGTCGAAGATGCGCGAGTTCGAATACCTCGCTGGCGCCATTCCGGTCCCGCCCTCGGTGCCATTGGCGGTCATGGGCAGCCAAATCGATTCCGGCGAACTGACCGGCAGCTGGGCGCTGGCCGCGTTCGTTTCGAATCGTGGGATCGTCATGAAAGACCTCGCTGAACGCGAAGGCGGCCGGGTTGAAATGATGTTCGACTATCCGGTGGCGATCACTCCGCGATTCGGCTACATGATCCAGCTGGTCGACAACGTCTACGGCGCGATGGCCAATACCAGCCGCCAGGAATTCTCGCGCTGGGTGAAGACCAAGGGCAACTCCCGCACGCCGAAGGTGAACGATTATCTCAAACAGGTGATGTCCGACGCCAAGGACCATCACGTCGCGGTCGCCATCGACCTGGACGAGCTGGTGGATCCGGCGGCGTTGCGCGTCCGACTTTCGACTCTGAAATGCCTGGCGGGCAAATCGAAGGAGGAAATCGCCGCGTTACAGAAGCTGCTGGCCGGAGTGAAGGGCGTGCGCATCACGGTGAAAGTGGGCGACACTTCGCGCACCGCCGTGCGCCTCGATTTCAGTCACGAGATCGGCGACTCGAAAGACTTGCTCAAACCGTGCTTGGACGAAATTGTGGGCGCGATGGGGGCGGCCATCGACGAGTTTGCCAAAGCCGACTGGCGCTTTGAAAGCAAGTCCGCCGTATTGCAGGCCGATCTGTCCGACGGCTCGTTGGCCAGACTCATGACCATCGCCTTGATGCCGATGCACGCGACCGATGCGGCCCCGGTTGGCAGCAGCGCGGGCGAGGCTCAACTCATTGCCACGCGCCGTTATTATCGGGCCATCG
>JBGQCZ010000332.1:0-6312 GCA_041495645.1 Gemmataceae bacterium
CCAAAGACAAAGTGGTGAAGCGCTTTGTATTCGGGTCGTGCCTGTTCCTGCTGATCTCGGCGATTCTAAGTGTACTGGCGGTGGCGGCGCTCATCTCTTACGTTCTCGTCGTCTGCTCGGGGCCGCGTTCACACTGAGGAATGAAATGGAACACCTACGCGATTACACCTTCCTCGGCGCCACGCATAGCTTGTGCCCGCATTGCTTCCGCAAGGTCGAGGCCAAGATCGTCGTGCGCGATCGGCGCGTCTATTTTCGCAAGCGCTGCCCCGAGCACGGCTTGATCGAAGACTTCGTTTGCTCGGACGTGGATTATTTCGATCGCCACGAGTTCGATCAGCCGGCCCGGTTGCCGCGGAAGTTCGGCACGCGAGCCGATGAAGGCTGTCCGGACGATTGCGGCTTGTGCCCGGAACATGAGCAGCATACCTGCATCGCACTGGTCGAGGTCACTTCCAATTGCAATTTGAAATGTCCGATGTGCTTCGCCGAGTCCGGCCCCGGCGGGGAACACATTTCCTTCGAAACGTACAAGGGCATGGTCGATCGTTACGTGGAACTGGAAGGCGTGGCCGACGTGCTGCAAATCTCCGGCGGCGAACCGACGTTGCATCCGGACATTGAGCGCATGACCCGCTACGCCTACGAGCAGCCGATCCAAGCCGTGATGATCAACACCAACGGCATCCGTCTCGCCCACGATCCGCGACTCGTCGATGAACTGGCCGAGATGCGCGACCGGCTGGAAATCTACCTGCAATTCGACGGCTTCGACGAACGAACCCACGAAAAGCTGCGTGGCGAACCGCTGGCCGAGATCAAAGAAAAAGCGCTGCAAGCATTGGAACAACGCGGCCTGCGCTGCACGCTGGTTTGCACCGTCGAGCACGACACCAACCTGCACGAAGTCGGTGCGATCGTTCGCTTCGGTTTGAGCCGGCGCATCGTCCGCGGGGTGAGCTTCCAGCTCGCGACCTATTGCGGCCGGCACGTCGATCCCAACGATTTGGAGAACCGGGCCACCATGCCGGATGTCGTGCGCGCCATCGTCGGTCAAACCGGCGACTTGATGAAGGAAACCGATTTCTATCCGCTGCCGTGCGCCCACCCGAATTGCCATTTGATGTCGTACTTGTTCCGCAACGGCGATCAGGCGATTCCGGTCAATCGCTTGATCGACGTGAGCAAGCACATGGACCTGATCGCCAACAGCATCGTCTGGACGCCGACGCGCGCCCGACACCTGGTGGCGAAATACCTCGAAAGCGCCGGCGGCTGCGGTTGCGGTCCCGGGGGCTGTGGCCCGGAGAAACCCGAACTCGATCCGTTCGTGGTGAAAGCACTATCCGAAAAACTCACCGGCGAAGACGTGTTCCGCATCGTGCTTACGTCGTTCCTCGATGCCCACACGTTCGACACGCGCCAGGTGATGAAATGCTGCCTGGCACATCTGCTGCCGAGCGGGCACATGGTCCCGTTCTGTGCTTACAACACGCTGTACCGGCCGGGACACCGCGAATTGCCGCGGTTGGTTGATCATGCTGCTCAAACTGGAAGGATCGGACTGTCGCTCCATCAAACGGCGGGCTGACTTATCTTGAGGATTGCCGCGATGCGCCAGCCCGAAAAAAGGACCGGTCTTAGCGCTGGATGGGGTGCTATTGCTGGCGGTGTATTGTCGTTCTGTCTTTTCGTGTTGACTGTTTTGAGTTGCATGGAACTCAAAAAGGCGAGCGGAGTGCGCAGGGGAATCTCGGATGATGATTTTTATTACACGGTCATTGGCTTCTGGGTGAGTGTCATTGTCGGCCCGATGATCGGGATGGTTATTGGAATCGTCATGGCGCGACGCCGCAACAAGCGCGCGGAAGAAGACTTTCGAAATGATCAAGCCTAGAATCTGTTCCTAATGTCCCCACGCCTCGCCTACGCCGTGTTCATGCTCGCCGCCCTCGGGATCTTTCTCCTCGCGAGGCGCGTGCTTCCATCGTCGGGTGGGCTATCTCAATTGTCGCGCTGGGAACGATTGGCGCTGGGTCTTGCGGCGTTCGTGGGCGGGACGTTTGGCGCGCGCCTGCCTTTCGTGTTTCATGTCGGCCCCGAAGGATTGACCTTCACCGCCTGGCTCGCCGATGGCAAGACCATTACCACGGGCTTGGTCGGTGCCTACCTCGCCGTCGAACTGGTCAAGATTCTGCTCGGCATTCGCGTGAAGACCGGCGACGATTTCGCGGTGCCGATCGCGTTGGCTCTGACCGTCGGCCGTTGGGGCTGCTTCTTCAACGGCTGCTGCTTCGGCACGCCGACGGACCTGCCCTGGGGCGTCGACTTTGGCGACGGCGTGCGCCGCCACCCGACACAGATTTACGAAAGCCTGTTTCACGCCGTGATGGCCGGAGTTCTGATTGCCATCGTGCAACGCGGCTGGCTGAAGCGGCAACGCCTGAAGTTCTATCTGATCGCCTATTTCGCCTACCGCTTCCTGAGCGAGTTCATCCGCCCGGAGCCGGCCGAATGGCTCGGCCTCACCTTCTATCAATGGGTGGCGATCGTGGCGGGACTGGCGCTGGCGGTGCAATGGTGGTGGGACGCGCGACCCGAACCGGCGCCGGTTGAATCACCCCTCGCGCCGGCATGAGTAAGAGAATGGTACTCTCGACATCCTCCCCGGAGGAGCAAGCACGGCAGTTGGCTGAACATCGCCGAGAACGAATTGAGTTCGATGACGCGTCAAAACTCAATAACTGATAAAGGCTTACCGCCGTCTCATGGCGCCTTGTACTGGTCGACGCGCCCGGGGGCGCGCTCTCGTCGCGCTGCAATGACCTGGTCGCCCATACGAGCGTTTGCTGGCCTAGTCCAAAAGTTCAACGGCGTCGCCCTTCCGCAGTAGGCCCTCCACGAGGACGGCGCCATAGACGCCGGCCATGCCATTGTGGGCTTGTGCGACCTTCCGCAGGAACTCTGGGGTCGATTCACCAGTATTGGGATCAAGTGTGATCATCTTGCAGCGCGGATCGCGCTCCAGGATCGAGATCACTGCTTTCGATCCGATGCGCAGCGACCGGCCAACAAGCACATCCTCACCAAAGCCGTCCGCGGCATTGAGGTCCAAGTAGATATTTGCGCGGAAGCGGCGTTTATCAGCCGCGACGCCGAGCTCCCGCCCGAGCTGCTGCGCGGTTTGAATCGAAAACAGCGAAACGGGACGGCAATCTGTCATCGCACGGTCTGACTGCAACAGTGTGAGGGTATGCTCGCGGCCGATGCCTTCGCCGAGCATTCGGATTAGCTTGGCGTCGTCTATCGCGAGAATCTCTCCGGACGGCGTCTCGACATCCACGGCCAACTCCCCCGGATCAGCGTGTAAGGCGGTTAGGCCGGGCCCGATGGCTTTTGCTTCGGTGAGATTGGGCGGCTTCGCCGCATTTTCGGCATCACGAAACCGAGGGCGATACTGCAGCATCCTTTGCTGCTCTCGTCCCGTCAGATAGGGGAATCCTTTGGGAGTCGCTGCACTCCTTAAGGCGAAGATGCGGTCGCCATACATTCCGGAAAATCCCACGAACGCTTCGTCCAATTCCTCCCCGCGCATGCTCTTGACGGGGTAACGCCAAAGGCTGTCCACTTTTCCGATGTTGCTCATGTCTTGAATTTCTTTCTTGGAAATGGATGACCATCAAACCCGTTACGATTTGCCAATCACGATGTCCCCATAGGTACTTTGGACAATCGCTTTCAGCTCCGCCTGCTCAGCGGCGGGAACCTTGAACTTGTCGAGCGTCTGCTGGAAGTCATCCATGAAAGCGTCCCACTCTTTGGGCGTGATGTTCAGGTGCTGATGAGATTCAGGCATCGAGCGTCCCGTATATTTCTGCGGTCCGCCAGCTGCCCAGCCGACCATTTCGGTAACGAGATACTTGAAGCCGGCGCTACTTTGTGGTGGGCTTCGTTTACGGCGGGGTTCGCATTGAGCCGGGCGTCGGCCATGATGCGGTCAATGAAATCATCGACCACGACCACGATGCTGTAAATTCCGCCGAGGCGGTCGTAGAGATTGGGTTGAGGTTGTTGCTGGTTTGACATGCGTATTCCGCCCTGTCGCCTTTCGGCTACGGGGGCCTCCTGCTGCGTGGCGATGCGACCATCGCCACGAAAAAACCGAGAAGATCTTTCAGGTAACTGAGAGGTGATTCTATCGCGACAGCAAAGATACGGCGAGTGGTTCAAGCCGTTTGAACCATCGAAAGAGGGGATCCAGACGATAGTTGCGTCAAACGCGGTAAATTACCCCTGTCCCATGTCGGAGCAATTTGAACTCGGCCCGACGTCTGAAAAGAGCTGGGAAATCAAGCAAAAAAGCCCTTTGACCCGTTGGCCGAAGGGCTTTCTGCTCCATCAACTCGGGGCGAGAGGATTTGAACCTCCGACCTTTCGGTCCCGAACCGAACGCTCTAAGCCAAGCTGAGCTACGCCCCGTCAAACTCGTTCGTATCCTAAAGAAAACCTGCCTTCCGTCAACCCCAACGACCGGCCGTCCGCCGCGGACTGGAGACGACTTCATGTTGCGTTTTTGCCTTGCTCTGCTGGCAATTTGGCCGGTCGCGAGTGTGGCCGACGAACCGGAATGGCCGCAATGGCACGGGCCGAAGCGCGATCAGGTCTGGCCGGTGCCCAACCTGCCTTCCCTGCTGCCAAAAGCACCGCCGCCGCGCTGGACCAAGCCGCTCGGTGGCGGGTTCGGCGGAGTGGCCGTTAGCGGCGGGCGCGTTTTTGTCATGGATCGGCAAACCCTACCCAAGGAAGTCGAACGCATTGTGTGCATAGAGATCGACACCGGCGCGACCAGGTGGGTTCGCGAGTATCCGGTCGCCTACAAGGGTCTCGACTATGGCAACGGCCCGCGCTGCACGCCCACGATCCACGATGGCAAGGTCTACACGCTGGGCGCGGTAGGCCATTTGTACTGCCTCGACGCGGCCACCGGCAAAGTCGTTTGGAGCCACGATTGCGTGAAGGAGTTTGCGGCCAAGTATCCGATGTGGGGCCTTGCTTGCTCGCCGCTAGTCGATGGCGAACGCATCCTGGTGCAAGTCGGCGCGAAGGACGGCTGCCTCATGGCTTTCGATCGAAAGAGCGGAGCCGTAGTCTGGAAGTGTTTGCAAGACCGGGCCGGATACGCCTCGCCGATTCGCCTTGATATCGGGAAGACCAAACTCGTCGTCATGTGGACGGCCGAGTGTGTCAACGGCATCGACGCCGAGAACGGCAAAGTATTGTGGAACATGCCGTTCACCGTGACTTACGATGTCGCCATCAGCGATCCGGTCTGGCACGGCGGGATTCTCATGTGCGGGCAGTATTGGGAAGGCAGCTTGGCGCTGAAACTCGATGAAAATGGTCTGAATCCGCAGAAGGCCTGGGAAGCGCGTAAACTGCGGTTGCTCATGTCCACGCCGCTCGTGCGCGACGGACACGCCTATTGTCTCGATCGCGACAACGGTCTGGTCTGCGTTGAACTCAAGACCGGCAAAATCAAATGGGACGGTTTCAAGGTTGCCTACGACAAACGCAACCCGCACGCCTCTTTGATTTGGACCGGCGACGGACGAGCGCTGATCCTGAACGAAAAGGGCGAACTGATTCAGGCGAAACTGTCGCCGGAGAAATACGAGGAACTGGGGCGTTCGAAGATTTTTGATGGCAGTTGGGCGCACCCGGCGTTTGCACATGGTTGCATTGTGGTGCGCGATGACAGGCAAATCCTGTGCGTGGATCTCAAAGGCAATGAATAGAACGCGGATGACGCTGATTCACGCGGATCAGAAATAATACTCCAATGCATCTTCAGTTCCGACCCCATCACAAGTAACAATTCCAAAGGTTATTTTTCAGTCGAAATGGCTATTTTTGCAGCGTTTTTAGTAGTGAATGTGTGTTCAGTTATGGTTTTTTTTGCGTGCCCGTGTTCGTGGGCAACAACGGCATGCTGCGCGAGGCAAAATCCCTCAACGCCGAGAACTTCTGAGGTGGTGTACAGATGATCACGCGACTACAATAGCGATGGCCTCGAGGGGGGAGGGGCACTTCTTGGGCTGGCACACCGACGCACGACTTGAGCCAGCCCTCCCCTCCCTTTTTTCGGGGGAATCTCCAATGTGGACGCAAGGAGGGGAGTGAACTACCCTCCTTGCGTCTTTCATCTCCAGTTCTTTGACATCTTGACTGAGTACCGCGACGAAGAGCGCACGGGGGCCGTGGCGCGGGAAAAGTAGGGGCCGGCATGCGGGAAAACCGCTGACAGACTCATCC
>JBGQCZ010000333.1:0-6288 GCA_041495645.1 Gemmataceae bacterium
ACCGAGCGAATCGCGTCCTCATTTTCGCAATTGCGGATTGGCTTTTCATCTCGAAGGGGCGGCTACGATCTGACCGACACACTGAATTACAGACTTCAATGTGCGGCCCATAGTTCGCCAGTTGTGCGCGCCCAGACGATTGATTGGCTGCGGACCTTGGCCAATTTGGTTTTGCTGGGAACTTCGGCCCGAGACCGCCTGTTTCTGTCCGTTCCGGCGGACATTTACACGAACTGGGCACGCCACGAGGAGTGGTACCGCCGGCCCTTGCCTGAACTAATTGTGGCGGCGTCGCACCCGGATGCGCGTATTCGCGCGGCCGCCGCGGGGGCGATGTCGGCACAGAATCGCGAGGCAATGCTTGTCGGCCCGATTCTCGTCGGACTCTTGTCCGACAAGGACCCAATGGTCCGCGATTCCGCGGCGATCGGCCTCAGCTTTATGAGACGAGCACGCGAAGTCGTATTGCCCGGACTTGTTCAGCTGCTGAACCATGCCGATGCCGGCGTTCGTCGCAGTGCTGTCAAATGCCTATGGCGATTCGGTCCGGTTGATGAATCAACGGTTTCCAAATTGTTGGCAATGCTCGAGCGAGATGAAGAAGTCACTGCCGAAGTTGTTAGCACTCTGCGGAGTGTCGCTCCGGGAGACCGCCGGTTGATCGAGCCGCTCAAGCAAGCTCTAAAGGTAGACCACCTGCGTGTTGGTGCCGGGCTTGGCCTCGCAGCCATCAAGCCTGTCGCAGCTGAGACGTTTCGGGCCCTTGAGGATGCGCGAAGATTGCCTGTCAAGGAAACCAAGACAATCACGGCCTTGAGCGTCCGTAGAGGTATCGTCATGGCAATTGCGAGCGCCGCGTCAGACTCCGCTCAGGTATCCTCGGCCATGACGAAGATTATTGCCGATCCCGCAGAAGATGTCCGGGTAAAGCAGCCCGCGCTTGTAATGGCGGGCATGTTCGGATCGAAAGCACACTTCGACGTGAAACTACTGGAATCCCTGGCAAAGGAGGATTGGATTTTGGCTTTGAGGGACGCGATGATCGCGAAGAGCGGTAGGGACTCCTCGAAATGGGATCGGGAATTGTATCGGGTTTTTTCTGACTCCAGGGAACTGCAGGAAACAGCGAAGTCTCTGTTGGCGAGATGGCGCGAGGACGACTGATTGGTTCGAGCGGTGGCCGCGAGGAGATTGAGAATTGACACAAGCCACCCACTTTTTCAGCCATTGTGAGAATCGCCGGCAAGTTGCGGCACCTTTTCCTTCTAGGAGATAACCCGTGATTCGCTCCATCGCTCAGTGGTTTTCGTTCGTCCTGAAGGCTAAGGCTGAGCGCGGGAAAAAAACCGCTCTCTTGCGAGTGGAACAGCTCGAAAACCGGACCGTGCCCTCTACTTATCTCTGGATTGGCCCTGCAGACGACTCGAGCGGACCCTGGAGCAATCTGGATTCGTGGAAGATTCAGGACAACATGGGGGGATGGGGCACGCCGACAGCGGAGCAAGGGGTGCCCAACTATGATGACGATGTGACGCTCGACGGGACCGGACGGACAGTCAATGGTCAGACGTTTGTCAGAAGTTGCTCGGTCGACGCGGACGTGATGGTGGAGAGTCTGACGATCGCCTCCACATTCAAAAACGGAGATTCGGCCTGTTCCCTCTATCTGAGCCATAACCTTACGGTGCTTACAAGCATGAACATGGCTGGCGGAAACATCAACTACGGCGGCGACCTCGTGATTGGTGACAACGACCTGCAAGCTTCGTTTACATGGACTGGCGGCAATTTCAGGGGACTTGGAAAGGTCAAATTGGCAGGCGGGACCTGTTCGACCATGAACATCGAAGGAACCGGAACGCATTGGACCGGACGCACCATCGTCGCGGATTACAGCACGACAATCAACTGGGACGGCAAGGGGAAACTCATGGTCGATCCGCTACAGCCAGACCTTTCGATGATCGAGGTCAACGATGGAGCGGATTTCACAATTACCACCACCGTAGCCGCCTCGACGGAGGGCGGCAAGATAAGCATCAAGTCCGGCGGGACATTCAATTTTACCAGTACTTCCACCCAGGATTCTCCCTTCGACTCCTCTTTTCGTCAGGAGGGAACCGCTAACATCTCAGGCTGGCTCACCCTCAAGCGAGACACATACAACTCTGGGATCATTAATCTTCCATGGGGCGGATATCTGGTTTTTTGGGGTGATCCGAATCACCCATTCGAGCACACTTTCAGCACTGCAGCCGGTGCGGGCCACATCCGTGGAAGTGGGTGGGCACATTTCCAGGGCGTAATTATCGTCGATGGAGCAGCCGGTTCGGCAGTCGAAGTGTCGAATGTGTATGACCAGGCGAATGAATTGGACGGGGCGGCGGATTTGAAGGTGAAGGGTTCCTACCAGTGGTTTACTAGCACATGGAGTTCTCCGGGGAAAGTAATTGTCGATGCAAACGCCTCGCTAAGGATCATGGATTCTGAGGATGTTAATGTGCACCGTATGGGGCGCTCGCTAGTTAATAACGGCACCGTGTCCTGGGAGGGTCTTGACATCCTCGCAACTAGCAATGCCGATATCAAGAACGAGGCGGGTGCACTTTTCGATATCAAGCTGTTTTCTGGAAAAATCCTTGAGGGGGTAAACCCAAGGACGTTCTACAACAAAGGGACGCTTCGGAAGTCGGATGGCGGGCAAGTAACAATTGAAATCGAATACACGCCGAATGCGACGAGTTTTTTTGATGAAAAGAAAGGAAAGATCACTCTCAAGAAGGTGGGGCCTGTGCAGAGGGGCGCCATGAACGTCGGTCCAGACGCGGCAATCGTGTTCGGCAACAGCTTTGAATGGGTTGACGGAATCTTTAACCTGGCGGGCAGCATGGAGGTTGATGGCGATTGGACAATTGCGTCGGGCACGTTTACTGCGAACAACAACACGATGACGCCATATCCGACGATCGCCATCACCGGCAACTACACTCAGACCGGTGGCACCGCGACAGAAACCCAGACGACGATGGCCGTCGGCGGCGACGTGACCTTATCCGGCGGCACGTTTGCCATGAAGTACTACGGCACGTTGACGGCGACCAACGTCATGATCAACAGCAACGGCAATTTCACGGGCGTGTACGCTATGACGGTAAACGCCAATAGCTTCACGAACGCCGGGACGCTCGATTTGACCGCGGTATCCGACACACCGTATGTCGCGATGTTGGCTCAATACGATCGTTACGGCGGCTCGACGGCCGTCTTCACCCAAACGAGCACCGGCCATGCGAACCTCGGCCTGGCCAGCTCGGGCGTCTATAGCGTGATTGATGTGCACGGAACGGCGAGTATTGCCGGCACGTTGTACATTTGGGAGATGAACAACTACGTGCCAATGATGGGTAATCAGTTCTACGTCGTTTATGCGGACCACCTGTCAGGTTCCCCGATTTGGGACTTCTCCCACGCTCCGCTGCCGCTCTACAACCACTGGATTCATGGGGCCGGCAGCGGGGGTGGCGTTGATTACTGGTATATCCGCGATTGGTTCTAATGGTGAACGATCTGTGCTGACAGGCTCGGAATCTCGGAGTTGCGGTTTCGGTCGCGAGCCGATTCCTGTAATCGGTCTGCGCCTTCACCGATCTCGCACTTGCACTAGCCTTCGCGCCGATTGTTCCGCTGCGTGGGTTTCGCGTGCGCTCGGGTCGCCTTTGGCGAGGGATTGCAGGACCAACTCGGCTTCCGGCGTGGCCAGGCGCTCCAGCAGGGCGATGGCGCGGATCAGGCGCAGGCGCTCGGGCACGCGCACCAGGAACGGTTCGGCGAGGAGCCGTTCCAGGCGGCGCTGCACTTCGGGTGATTCGGTCGAATAGATGGCGACTTGCATGGCGGCGGCGGCTTGTTCGCTCAGTAGGGCGAGGTTGTGGCTGGCGGCCTCGCGCGTCATGAAGTGGTCGGAGTCGAGGTCGGCCAGGAGGCGCTTGAGTTTGGCCGGCTCGATGGGCACGGCGGGTTTGAGCCGTTCGCGGAACAGAGTAACGGTTTTTGCCGGGTCGGCCGCCAGAATCTCCATTGCCCGGCGTGCGGTCTTGGCGTCCTTGGTCAGATCGTTCCAGGCGGCTTCCCATTCGGCCGAGTTGAGCGCCTGAGCGGACGGTTGCCGCCGCGTGATGCGGGCCACGTCCCAGATCAGCACGGAGCCATCGACGTGGCCCGACGCGAGCCAGCGGCCGTCGGCGGAAAAGGCCAGGCAGCGCACGTTGAGCCCGGCCCGGCCTTTCAGCAATTCCTCGCCGCTGTCCACGTCGCGCAGCACGATCGTTTCGTTTCGAGAAAGCGCTATCGTTCGCCCGTCAGAAACGATTGCCAGCGACGGGCGTTCGCTGTTCGACACAGGCTTCCACAGGCCGCTTGGAAACTGTAGAATTCGCTCGCCGGACGCGACTTCCCAGATTTCGAGGGCGTCGTCGTTCAAATTCGTGCCATTCGGCGCCTTGATCGTCGACATGGAGATCGCCGCGAACACTAATCCACTGGCGGCTGCCTCAACCGGAGGGCCCAAGGGAACCGCACGCATCAGCAATCGATCATCTTCAAGTCCATGCACACTTACCTGCCACAAAAGGTCCGTCGCCTGGCTGTTGAGATACGGCGATCGAGCCGGAATTAGCTCGACGCGATACGGTCCGGCGAAGGTCAACCGGCCGTAATCGCGCACTAATTTCCAGGTCGTGGGAGATTTTGGCGCCGGCATCGCCCAGGCCAGGCGCGTCGGCCGCACCGGCGAGCCGGAGGAACCCAGCGCGAAAATCGTTCTTCCGTCCGGCGACACCGCTACCGGACCGCTAAACGATCCTTGCACTGGCCGATCGATCTTCGGGCCGGTTCTCCCCGCCGAGAGATCGTACACACGCGGCGGAAACGTTCCTTCACCCGCCGCCACCGCCCAACGGCCGCCCGGCTCGACGGCGAGCCCCGCCGCTTCGAACGGCAGCACGATCGAATGCAGCAGTTTCCCGGTCGAAGCGTCCCAGGTGCAGACCTGCCGCCCGCCCGCGCCGACAATCCGCCGGCCCGGTGCGAAGGCCAGCGCCACTGGCGCTTCGTCCAACCCGCCGCGTTCAAATAGCGGGCGGCCCGTCTGCAAGTCCCAAATCGGAATAAACTGCTGGGCCACGGCAAACGCCACCGTGCGACCGTCCGGCGCTACCACCGGATCGCCGGCATGAAGCGCCGGAATTGAAAACGACTTGTCGAGCTTTCCCGTCGCCACGTCCCACACCCGTACGATCGCTTCGGCGTCCTCATCGATTCGCGACACCGTTACCAGCCGCTTGCCGTCCGCGGTGAAATCCATGCCGGCATCCGCAACCAGCGACGGGTCGGCAAGCCGGCCCGATTCCTTGCCCGTGGCCGGGTCCCAAAAGACCACGCCGTCGGCATCGACATTGATCGCGAACAGCGAACCATCGGCGCGAATTCGCAATTTGCGAAACGCGCCCAAGTATGGGAATTTCACCGACGCGGTCTTTTCCATTCGCCCGACGGCCCAGCGCTCGACTTTGTCCTGGTTCCAAATGGTGAGCGTCGTGCCATCGGCGGACATGCCGGCGACCGGGTGCGGGTTGTCGTAAGCGCGGGCGAGAGGCAGCGAATCGGGGTCGGGGTCGAAGAGGCGGATGCGACCGCGTGCTTCGATCACGATCAAGGCCTGACCGCCGGGCACGAAGCCGAGCCATTCCACGGGCGGAGCGGCCTCGTTTGGCACTCCATCGGCGAGCGAACCCGCTCCGCTCGGCAATTGAACTAGCCCGACTGCCGGGCCGTAAGCCACGCGCACAGTCTTTCCATCTTTGGCGACGGCAATGGCTCGCACGTCGACCAACCGCGGCGACTTCGTCCAGGCCACCCGCTGGCCGCCGCGAAGTTCCCACACGACCACGCCCGCCGCGTTGGCGCTGACCAGGGTGCGGCTATCGGGCGTGAACGCCAGGCGCAATGCGGCACCGGGCGCCGCCGGATGCCGCGACTGCCCGCCGCCCAAGCGCACGATCGCGCCCTCGGGTAACTTGTCGTCGGCGCGCAACGCGGGCAAAACGAATGCGATGGCCGATAAGAGAATGAGTGTGAAGCGCATGTACGCATTCCGGAAAACTGGGAGTCATTCTCTCAAATAGCGAGACGCTTTGGAAGTGAAACGATTTCAACGCGAGCATGTTCCAATTGGGTGCTCCCAAATTCTCTTGGGGGTCACACGGCTTGGTTCCAGTAGGCAGTCCACTG
>JBGQCZ010000334.1:0-6275 GCA_041495645.1 Gemmataceae bacterium
CTGTACGTCCTCGGTTCGAGCGGAGCGGGCCGGAAGCAACGGCAAGTGCTGAACAAGTACGATTCGTGTTGCTTCTGGGGCGTCGGCTACCGCACCTACGAGAAGCCCTTGCTGTCCGCCATCCGGACGCTAAGCGCCGCGTCGTTCGACGTGTACCTGGATGAATCCCACCGCTCGCACCTCGTGTCGCGCGAGGTGCTCCAGAAGGCAATCGGCCCGCTACTGGACGGGCCTCGCCCGAAGTGACCTACTTCGTGGCAATCGGGTGCGCTGGTCGGCAGACGTGACGGGAAACATGCCTAAAGGCCACGAAGAACTCGATTTCGCTCGCGGAAAGCGGCCTTGAGCTTCTCATATCGCGCCGCGTCTTGGCGGGCTCGTCGAGTCGTTTCAATCAATCGTCGCGCCGTGGCGACGAGCGCTTCCGCAATGGTCGCGTTTTCGACCGACTTGACGTGCAATTTGTAATCGGCGTCATTTCGGCTGGACTGCAAATCGCCAAGATCACTTCCAACCGACTCGATCTCGTCGTCGCCGGTTTCGAACAGATGCCGGCAGACGTCCGCATGCACATTGGCGCTGGCCAACATGGTCACACCGGCGTCTTCGACGAATGCCTTGATGCAATGATGGGCAGCATAATAGGCTCGACTGATCGCACTGCGATGACCCACCGCGAACGGGTGGGTCTTCAGGAGTTGCTCTGCCAAAATTAAGAACTGAAACGGGTCCATCGCCATCAGCCAAGATCGTACGAGAGCCGCACCTTTTCCCGTATTTGCCAGGGGAACGACTTCACCCATTGGGCAGTGTATCGCGACTTGGCTTCCAGCAGTTGATCTTTCGAGCCGCGGACCAAAATCCGAACCACGACCCATTCCTCACTGCTGTCGAAATCGCGCGCTAGTTCGCAACTTGAATCGATCAAATCAAATGATTTCGCTGCCAGACTTTTCGCGGCCTCGACTGCGCCTGAGAGTCCATGATGCCGACAGAAGGCTTCAAGAGCCTGATTTTGCCTGGAAGCAGGCGCGGAGCCATTGGCATGCGTCGTGAACGGCGTCCCAGATTCTCGCGCCGCCAATTCGCCAGAGTTCAGGATAGGATTGCTCATGTCAACTCGAATCAATTCGTTCGCTCCCCGCAGGGGTATTCTAGCAAGTATCCGCGCGGCGGCGCCATCGCAATGCGCTGCGGCTCGTAAGATAATCGAGGGGGAACGGACAAAACCAGCGACCAACCCATGATCCTCCTCATCGATAACTACGACTCGTTCACTTACAACCTCGTGCAGCGGTTTGGGGAGATTGACCCGACGCTCGAGATGGTCGTGGTGCGCAACGATCAGATCGTGCCGGAACGGGTCGCGGAGATGAAGCCGAGCCACATCATTATTTCACCGGGTCCATGCACGCCGAATGAAGCGGGAGTTTCGAACGAGGTGCTGAAGCAATTCGCTCCTCGAGTGCCGATGCTGGGCGTCTGTTTGGGGCATCAGTGCATCGGCCAGGTGTTTGGCGGTGAAGTGATCCGCAATTGGCGGATCATGCACGGCAAGACGTCGCTCATCCATCACGACGGCCAGGGCGTCTTTCGCGGGTTGGCGAATCCGTTCGAGGCGACCCGCTACCACAGCCTGGTCATCAAGCGGGAGTCTTTCAACGTGCCGGATTTCGTCGTTTCGGCTTGGACCGAAGAAGGCGAGATCATGGGCGTACGGCACAAGAGCTGGCCGCTTCATGGAGTGCAATTCCACCCGGAGAGCTTTCTGACGCTGGAAGGCCCTAAGCTCTTGAAGAATTTCCTGGAATTGCGCGCGTGAATCGGCGCCAACCAACCGGTGGCGCGGCGTGGGCAATTCCTCCCCGGAAGCCCGAACCTACCGTCACGATCTAGCTGCCAAGTGGCCATGATTGCCACAATTCGCTGGCCCTCGCCCCTCACATCGGCAATGGTTGCGTAAACCCGGGCAAGGATGCGTGCTCCGCGCGGAGTGCGGTCCGGGACCATTGCTTTGGACCCACATCATGAAACGGTTCCTCCTCTGGGGCCTTTCCGCGTTGTGCGTATTGGCGGCCCTTGAATCATCAGCGTCGGCATGGCCCAACGGCCCCGGAATTGGCCAAAAACAACGTCACGTTGGCCGGGTTGAAGGGTACTGGATGCAGCCCACCCGCGGCCCGCTTTACGATTACAGTTCCTACTTCGCCACGAAATATCCCTGGTTGCCGGGTGCCCAGGAATACCAGGGGCAGCCCGCACAGCCGGGGCGTCCCGGTCAGCCCGGAATGATCGTCACCCCGCAACCGCAGATGCAGATGAAGGCGACCATCATCGAAGTGAAACCCGGCGATACGCCCAGAATCATCGAACTGAAACCGCTGCCGCCAAAATGACGCGGCGCGAACTTGAACCCGATTCCCAATGAGAACCCCCGGCCGCCCGCGAGCGGTCGATGACATCCGAGGAGATCCAAGCATGATGCGATTGAGATTACTGGCCGTGCCGGCGCTTGCCGCCCTGATGTTCCCCCTGGCGGCCGACGCCGGCATTCTTCGCGGTCGGTTCGGATCCAACACCGTCGTCGTTGGACCGGCAACTCCTGCCACACCGGCCGCTGCAACCACTCAAACCCCGCCGGCAACCGGCGGCAAAGCTACGGCGGCGCCGACCAAGCCGGCCCCAGCCGCTGCTCCGAAAGCCGGCGCAACGGCCGATAAAGCAGCAGCTCCCGCTGCGGGCGGCAATTGCGCCGGCAGCTGTGGTCCGGGCGGCTGCGGCAACGGACGCGGCGGAAGCGGAAGCGGCGGCGGCGGGCTTGCCGGTCTCTTTGAAAAACTCTGCAGCGGCGGCCATGGCGGCGGCGGCGCTCTCGCTAATCATCCGCCCGTAGAAAACGGCCCAGCGTTCCGCGGTTTCGGCTTCTGCCAACCGCCGTTCCAAGCCGCTCCGTGGTACCTGTACTGGCCGTACGACTCGCACTTCCAGTTGCCGGCCCCGATCAGTGCGCCGTTCAACGCACCGCAGAACTTCAACAGCCAATGGAACCCGTACTTCGCCGCTCCGGCCGGCGGCGGATTCGGCGCCCCAGGAATGGGCGGCGGTTTCGGCGCTCCGGCTCGCTGATACGTTGTGACTCGGATATTTCCTGACCCGAGCGCTGAGCGCTCGGGTTTTTTGTTGCGCAATGACGACCGAATCCGTGGATGTATTTTCGCCGCGCGAAACGAAGGATGTGTCGGTGGGGAAATGCGTTGTAACTAGTTCTGCAGCAATCGGTTGTGACGCCAAGCGCGAGACTTGCGAACCCGAGATTCATGCCGCGCACACACCGCGTAAAAATAACCATCACCAATCCGGTCACGAAAGTGCTAACGGGATGCGACTTGCCTTGGGCGCATCCCCGATCACAAATTTCGAACCTTGACGCGTGCCGCGGCGCTCGAATTCCGACTCGATCGCCGCCAGGAGCTTTTCTTTTTCTTGGCACCATTTCGGCGCAACCAAATAATCCGGCGGCGCATCGCCGCTCAGCCGGTGAATGACCATTGCGGGCGGCAAGCGTTCGAGAAAATCGCAGACGACGCCGACATATTCATCGCGTTCAAACATGCGCACCTCGCCGGCGTGATACATGCGTTCCATCGGCGTATCGCGGACGACGTGCAGGTTGTGAATCTTGACTCCATCGAGCCCGAGCGACGCGCAGGCCCCCGCGGTGGCCATCATGTCGGCGTGGCTCTCGCCCGGCAATCCCAGGATTACGTGGGCGCACAGGTCCAATTCGCGTCCCTTCGCTCTCGCCACGGCATCCACAAACGAATCGAAGTGATGGCCGCGATTCATCCAATCCAGCGAGCGGTCGTGTATTGTTTGCAGCCCTAGTTCCAGGCAAACCCAGCGATCCTTGGCGTAACCTTGCACGAGATCGAGCACCGGATCGGGCACGCAATCCGGGCGCGTTCCGATCAATAGGCCCACGATGTCGGCATGCTGCAAGCCTTCATCGTACAGCCGTTTCAGCTTTTCGACCGAAGCGTAGGTATTGGTGCCGGCCTGAAAATAGGCGAGGAATTTGTCGGCCCCATAGCGTCGCCGCATGATTTCGACGCCGTGGTCCACCTGAGCGGCGACAGTTTGGCGCGGCAAACGGCGGTTCGGGCTGAAACTGCGATTATCGCAGTAAACGCAGCCGCCGACCGCTACCGAGCCATCGACGTTCGGACAAGTGAAACCCGCGTCAATGCTGACGCGATACACTTTTCCGCCGAACCGCTGCCGCAAAAACCGACTGAACGAATGGTAATAATGCAAGCGAGACATAAAAAATCGCACAGAGATTGGTTTCCATCACGGAAACTCCGAGTTATTATCATAGGAGAGGATTCATCATTTCATCCGTCGCCGAGTCCTCATTTATCTGATTCCTGCTCATCGGGAGCTTTTTTCATGTCTCGAACCGTGTTAGGGGAGTTAATTCCAGCCGGCGGGGGCGACACAATCCCCTTGGTAAGGTCAACGATGAAAGTCGGTCGCCGCGAATCGTGCGACGTCTGCCTGCGGTTTGCCAACATCTCGAGCGTGCACTGCGAGTTGGCCTTCAAGCCGGAAGGTTATTGGGTCATTCGCGACCTGAACAGCACGAATGGCATCAAGGTAAACGGTCAACGCTTGCGGTTCCGCCCGCTCCGGCCCGGCGACCGCGTGACGATCGGCAAGCGCGATTATCTGATCCAGTATGAACTGGCCGTAAACAGCCAAAAGGCTCTCGAGGCGGTCATTACCGAAGATGAGAATATTCTGAGTCAATCGCTCATGGAAAAAGCCGGCCTGACGAAAAAATCGCGGCTGAATCCGCTGGATTTCGACGGCCCGCTGGACTATGACGACGACGCCACATTAGATGACGACGACGATTGAGGCCGCTTGCGGCTTTGCACTTTGGAAAAACTCCCATGAGCACCACGCCCCGTTTGCAGGGCAAGAAGGCCCTGGTCACCGGCGCATCTTCCGGCATTGGCCGCGCTTCAGCCATCGCGCTCGCCGAAGCCGGATGCGACGTGGCGATGAATTACTTTTCCATGCCGGAATCGGCCGACCAGGCTGCCGCGAAAATTCGCACACTCGGCCGGCAAGCGCTGCAATTCCCCGTCGATGTCTCGGATCAATCCGCGGTTGAAAAGATGGTGCAAGAAGCCGCGGCTAAACTTGGCGGCATCGACATTCTGGTTTGCAGCGCGGTGTACAGCGATCGCGAAATGTTTTGGAAAGCCGACATGAAGGGCTTCCGGCGTACGATCGAAGTCTCGATGATGGGCCCGTTCTTCGCAATTCGCGCCGTTGCCAATCAGATGATTCCGCGGAATCAAGGCGGCAATATTGTCGTCGTTAGTTCACCGCACGCCCACGTCGCGCTGCCGAGCTGCATGGCCTACAACATGGCCAAGGCCGCCAACGATCAAATGGCACGCACCGCCGCAGTCGAACTGCTTAAATACAAGATCCGCGTGAATCTCATCTATCCAGGCTGGACCGACACCCCCGGCGAGCGCAAATATTTCAGCGACGAGGTGCTGGCGCGAATGGGCCCCAGCCTGCCCTGGGGCCGCATGTGCAAACCGGAAGAAATCGCCCGCGGCGTGCTTTTCCTGGTCGATCCCGACTCGGATTACATCACCGGCACGACGCTCTCGATCGACGGCGGTTCGCAACTGCCGTGGTGGTCGAAACGCGGCACGGGCGAGTTTTGAACGAGGCGTTCGATCATGTCGAGCGATTTGATCCGTGCGCTTGGAGTGCCAGCACCACCCCCGGAACGAACAATTCCAAAGTTTATTCTTCAGCCGAAATGGCTATTTTTGCAGCGTTTTTTCGTAGTGAACGTGTGTTTAGTTTTTGGTTTTTTTTTGCGTGCCCGTGTTCGTGGGCAACAACGGCATGCTGCGCGAGGCAAAATCCCTGAACGCCGAGAACTTCTGAGTTTGTGTACAGATGATCATGCGACTATAATAGCAACGGCCTCGAAGGGGGGAGGGGCACTTCTTGGGCTGGCACACCGAAGCACGACCTGAGTCAGCCCTCCCCTCCTTTTTTCGGGGGAATCTCCAGTGTGGACGCAAGGAGGGGAGTGAACCACCCTCCTTGCGTTTTTCGTCTTCAGTTCTTTGACATCTTGACTGAGTACCGCGACGAAGAGCGCACGGGGGCCGTGGCGCGGGAAAAGTAGGGGCCGGCATGCGGGAAAACCGCTGAGAGACTCATCCATGGGTCGCCGC
>JBGQCZ010000335.1:0-6268 GCA_041495645.1 Gemmataceae bacterium
CGAGGCCCACCGTTGCGGTGATGGTGGGCCTCGACCGGGCCTGAGAGCCCGGTCTCGACCCACCCTACGAGTTTCGGAACGGCCATTGACTTACTCAAACACAAGCGTGCCAAACTTCTGATACTCGTGAAAGCTTGACCCGACGCGGGACCAATCCCAGGCTTTCGCTTTGCCGTCGTCGTAATCCATGCGATAGAAGTTGGCCCGCCAACGGGTGCCGGGCTTGGGCGGGACGTTTTCAAGGGGTTGCAGGAGCGCATAAGGAACGAATACTTCGGCCGTCCAACTCGCGATCTCGCCCTGTGCGGAAGTCGAACTCGAAGTTTGCTTGCGCGTCTTGCGGCCGGCGCCTTCCTCGAAGATCCACGGTTGCCAGCGTAGAAGCTTGCCGCCGCTGTGCGTCACCATCAGCGACAATTCCGAGCCAAGCGGCGAGATTTCGTACTCGAAATAAGTCGGCTGTTTCTCGTCGGGCTGGAGAAACAGTTCGTAGACATCCTCGGTCCACAAATGCCCGCCGTCCTTCAGCGTTGCCGTCAACTTCGAATCCGCTCCATGGAACAACACGTAGACTCCCGTCTTCGAATAGAGCATCTTGAAGCGCGACTCGTACGCAGCGCTCTTGCCGCCGCGAACATTGAGCGCTTGCCACGTAGCGTGCTTCCACGCTTCGGCCGAGCCACTACCGCTGACTTCGAAATCCTCAGTCCGTCGCACGCGCATCTCGCGCATGGCCGGCTTTACCGGTTCGGTCTTGATCCCGAGAATGCGTTCGGCGTTGCTGCGATAGACCTTCTCCAGCACGTCCTTGGGGAGGTAGATGCCGTAGATCCTCCAGAATCCCTGCAAGTGATGGCTGGCGGAGCAGTCGAAGTATTCGTCGTCGGTTTCGAGGAAGCGATAGTAGATGCGGAAGGCATCGCGCCGCGGGGTGGTGTCGGTGCCGAACATGATCCGGTCCTGGTACTTGAGGAAGAACTTGCGGGCTGTGTAAGGCTGGCGGCCGAGTTCGGAAATGCGGGCGTCGATGTCCACGTACATGTTTGGGTACTTGTCCAACTTGTCGGCCACCGCGGCGAGGTCCTCGACGTTGTTGCCGAAGTGCGTGTTCACGAACGCGGTCTTCGGATGCTTGGCGATGACCCGATGAAGCTGGTCGAGCAAATCCTGGCGCTTCGGAAACTTCTCACCGAAGAACAGCCAATTCGAGTGGGTATTCAACTCGTGCCAGCGCTCGTTGAAGCGATCGAGCGGAGTGAAGAACGCGGCCGGATCGGCGATGTGAATGACCACGGGCCGGTTGTGCGTCGCGCACGTTTCCCAAACCGGATCGAGCCGGGGATCATCGATCTTCAGGAGTTCGCCGTTCTTGAAGCGATAGTGCAGGCCGAAGGTCTTGTGAAACTTCAGTCCTCGCGCGCCGGCCTGAAAGCTCTCCTCCAACCGCTTGCCTTCGCGCAGGCCCCAGTCGTCGTCGTCGAGCCCGTCGAAGTTGATCTGCGCGAAGGTGAGGAACCGGCCGGGGTGGGCGGTATCGAGGGCCGCAATCGTCTCCTTGAGCCGGTCGCCCCACATGCCGTCGAGATTCACCACCGTACGCACGCCCGCTTCGTTCATCTCCGTGAGATAGCGCTCAACTCGCTGCGGGGTAAGCGTCGCCTTGCCGGTTCCCAGATGGTTGTGAATGTCGATCACTGGAAACATCGGCTTTTCGACGATGGTGGTTTTGGTGACCATCATCGACTTGGGTTCCCATTCGCGGAGCTTCAATTCGCGGATGTCGGGCGGATCGGCGGCGAACGACGACGCAACCAGCGCCAGGGTCAGAAGCAAAGAAACGCGCGCATGCATGGAGGTACTCCTGTGATCGCAAAGCATTTGTGGCTTGATCTAAACCTGCAAATCGGCCGTCGCGAGGAACCGTGGCGGCTTGCGGTGTTTTGTCGCTTGCTCGAACGCATAGGCCAACTTCAGAAGAGTTGGCTCGCTCCAGGCCCGGCCGAAGAAGGAAAGACCAACCGGCAAACCGAAAACGAATCCCGCAGGCACCGTGATGCTCGGATATCCGGCCACGGCCGCGGCGGTCGAACTGCCGCCCAAATAGTGGTCGCCGACTACCAAATCCGTCAGGCAAGCTGGTCCCATGGTGGGCGCGATCAAGGCATCGACCTTGGCCTTCTCCAGGACTGCGTCGATTCCTTCGGTACGAGTATATCGGCGGCATTTTGCCAGGGCTTCCAAGTACTCGTAGCTTGTGAGCGGCCCCTTCGCTTCGGCTTTTTCAAAGGAGTCTTGCCCGAAGTACTGCAGCTCCTGTTTCTTGTTGCGATTGTTGAAGTCGATGATGTCCTTGAGCGACCGAACCGGCGCTTTCGGGCCAAGACGCGAGAGATAGGCGTTCAGGTCCGCTTTCAATTCGTACATGAACACGGCCGACTCAGCGTCCGCGACCTTGTCCATATTCGCAAGTTCAATCGGATCGACCAGCGTGGCCCCTTCGCGTTTCAGCGCTTCGAGTGCTTCGTTCATCACGGCTTCGGTCAGGTCGTGGAAGCCGAAATAGTTGCGGACGACTCCGATCTTCGCTCCTTTGGGCCCCTTGGGATCGAGAACTTTGGTGTAGTCCGCAGCGATTTTGTCCTTGGCGTCGGCGGTCGCCACGTCCTCCGCGTCGATCCCCGCGAGCACGCCAAGCAAAATCGCCGCGTCGCGCACGCTGCGTGCCATCGGGCCGGCGGTATCCTGCGAATGCGAAATCGGGATGATGCCGGTTCGGCTCACCAGTCCAACCGTCGGTTTGATGCCGACAATTCCGTTCGCTGCCGCCGGGCCGACAATAGAGCCATCGGTTTCCGTGCCCACTGCAACCGCGCACATGCTGGCCGCGACCGCCACGCCCGAGCCGGAACTGGAACCGCACGGATTCCGATCCAGGGCATAGGGATTCTTCGTCTGCCCGCCGCGTCCGCTCCATCCGCTGGTCGAATACGTGCAGCGGATATTGGCCCATTCGCTGAGATTGGTCTTCCCGAGGAGAACCGCGCCGGCCGAGCGCAGTCTTTTCACGACAAAGGAGTCGTTCGGCGGCTTCGATCCAACCAGCGCGAGCGAGCCGGCGGTGGTCGCCATCCGATCCGCGGTGTCGATGTTGTCCTTGATGAAAATGGGAATGCCGTGCAGCGGGCCGCGCGATCCTTTCTCCTTGCGCTCCTTGTCGAGCGCATCGGCGAGAGCCAGCGCGTCGGGGTTCACTTCGATCACGCTGCGGAGACCGGGGCCTTTTCGATCAATGGCCTCGATTCGGGCCAGATATTTCTCGGCGATCGAGCGAGCGGTCCATTTTCCCGATTGCATTCCTTCCTGCAATTCGGCGATGGACAGTTCGGCGAGTTCGAACGGCGTCTCCTCGGCTCCTTTGGATTCAGTCGTGCGGAATGTTGCCGCAACCAGCCCCGCGCCGATTCCGGCCGCCAAGAAAGTTCGCCGACTTGGATCATTCATACCGCTCTCCGGTTTGCCGTCGCAACGTTCGGTATTCTGAGCATCGTTCCCCGCGAAAGCAAGCCCGCCGGCTCTTTGTTGTGGATATGATGACAGCGACTCAATTGTCGGCCGCCGGGAAAGGCGTCGCATGGAACCCAAAGATCTCGAACAACGACTGAGCCGCATCAGCACGATGTGGACGGTCATGCGGCAAGCGCCGCCGGCGGGGGCCGCGCCGCGGGCGGGGGCGTGGCACGTTTTGGTCGAGCGCTATTTGCGGGCCGCGTACCGTTATTTGCTCGGCGCGCTGCGCGACTCGGAATTGGCCGAGGAGTTGTGCCAGGAATTCGCGCTGCGCTTCATTCGCGGCGACTACGGGAAGGCGACGCCCGAGCACGGCCGCTTTCGCGATTACATCCGCACTTCGCTCATTCACCTGGTCACGGATGTTCATCGCCGCCGGCAAACCGCGCCCGGCCCGTTGCCCGATCAAATCGCGGCGCCCTTCGAGCCCGTTTCCTCGGCTGCTTTTGATTCATCATGGAAAGAAGAATTGCTCGACCGCACCTGGACAGCGTTGGCGCAAGATAACGATTCTTACCACACGGTGCTGATGGCCTACACCGAGCAACCGGACTTGCCGTCGCCGGAAATGGCGCGCCTGGTAGGCGAGCGACTCGGCCGCGAGGTCACGTCCGACTGGGTGCGCAAGACCAAGCAGCGTGCGCACGAGAAGTTTGCCGCCTTGCTGTTGGACGAAGTCGCAGCCTCGCTCGAGGGCGCTTCGCTTGCGGAACTGGAGCAGGAATTGAAAGCGCTGGATTTGTTGCGCTACTGCCGCACGGCGCTTCAGAAGCGGTCGCAATCATCGTGAGGCGGCGTTGACCTCGTCGTTCGAAGCGGCGCGCCAAAACCGGACGCGCTTATCAACCCCGCCGGAAAACAAGGTGCGGCCGTCGGGAGCAATGGCGAGGGCCCAGACGGCGCCGTCGTGAGCCATCAGGCGGGCGCGCTCTTCGCGTGTAGCCAGGTCCCAAAGCTTGATCGCGCCGTCTTCGCCGCCCGAGTAGAGCGCGTGGCTGTCCGGAAAAAAGCCCAAGGTGCGGACGATCGCATGATGGCCGGGCAAGTCGGGCAGCGGCGCGCCACTTGCCGCGTCCCAGCGAGCGATGCCGCCGCTTTCCAATCCCGCGGCGATGGATGTTCCGTCGGGGGAGAAAGCCACCGCCCACACCCAACCTTCGCCTTTGTCGAGTTTCAATTGGACATCTCCGGTGGCCGCGTCCCAAACCGCGAGAACGCCCTTCGATCCGCCCGCCGCGATTCGCCGGCCATCAGGGCTAATGGCCACGCACCACGCTCGCTCGGAAGGCGCAGGGAAATTGCATTTCACCACTTCCTGTCGCGACTCGACATCCCAAACAACAACCTTCGCGTCCGTGTACCCCGCCGTCGCCAAGCGCTTGCCGTCCGGAGTGAACGCAACCCCCCATACGGAATTGGAGTGGGCTTTCCACGCCGCCGTTTCCCGACGCGAGCGAAGGTCCCATATCCAAACCACTCCACCCTGCCCGACGACGTCGCCTCCAACGGCGAGTTGATCACTCGTGGGATTGAATGCAATACACAGAACTCTGCGCTCGCTGCCCGAAAGCTCGCCGCGCGATTGGCCGGTCGCCACGTCCCACAATCGGACTTTCCCGTCGCGGCTCCCGCTGGCCGCCGTTCGACCGTCCGGACTGATTGTCACCGCGTACACTTTCCCCGAATGATCCGAATTCGGCTCCGGCCGCAGGTTGATGCGAGCCCACTTGATCATGCCGTCCGAGCCCGCGATGACCGCAACGGTTTGATCGGGCGAGATGCCAAACGATTCCACCGGCCCCGTGTGGGCGATCCGTCGGAGGAAACCGGTTTGCAGATCGCGCACGGTTACCGCGCCGGTAATGCCGGCCGAGACGAGGAATCGGCCGTCGGCCGAGAAGGCCAAGCATGCGGCGGCGCCGGCCAGGTCTACGTATTCCTTTTGCGGCTCGGGTACTTTCGGCGTTGTTGCATCCCAGATCTTGATATGACCGTCCAAACCGCCGCTCGCCACGAAATGTCCGTCCGCGGAAATCGTCAGGGCCGACAGGTAGCCCTCTGAGTGTCGGACCGAGAACGCCTTGTTGGATGTCATGTTCCGAAATACAACCATCCCCTCCGTGCCGACGGCGACGAAGCGCGTATCATTATCCGCCCAAACCAGCCCGAAGATGTCGCCCGCTTTTGGGCTGTCAAAGAATCCTCCCTGCCAGCTATCGGTTTTCCAACGCGAAACGCTGTTACCGGCACTGACAAGCAACCATTGCCCGTCGCGCGAAAAGGCAATGCATCTCGACGGCGCGACGGCGGCCTTCAGCGTGCGTACGGTTTCACGCCGCGCCACGTCCCAAATGCAGATGTTGCCCCATTCGTCGCCGCTGACGAGGATGTTGCCGTGCGGCGCGAACGCCACGCTGTAAACGGGGCGATCGTGGCCCGCAAGTTCGGCGAGCAATTCGCCCGTGACGCCGTTCCAGAGCTTTACCAAGCGGTCTTCGCCGGCTGACGCCACCACTCCCCGCGACGACCAGGCCACCTGATGAATCGGTCCGTCGTGACCCTTCACCACGCGCAGGTCATTTTCGCGGCAAACGCGCCAGAGGTAGTACCATTCGAAGCCGCGCAGATCGATGCCGTCGGTATTCTCGGGGCGTGTCTGGTTCAACAGTTCCAGGACGCGCACCACCTGGCCCTCGTCCCA
>JBGQCZ010000336.1:0-6264 GCA_041495645.1 Gemmataceae bacterium
GGCCAAGCCCAAGACCGCCGGCATCATCCATGACGGCTACGCGGCCGTCGTGAAGTTCGATACCGGCGTCACGATCGACTTTGCTTCTGATTTCGTGCTCCACGTCTGCGAGCCCTCCTACACCTGGTACAAGGACAAGGGCCGCGCCGCGTCGGGCGTCGGGAAGCGCATCCGCGAGATTCGCGAGGCCCGCGGTCTGACGCTCGACGCGCTCGCCGCCAAGTGCGGCATTGCCAAGCCGAATCTGTCGCGGCTCGAAAACGACAAGGTAACGCCCAAGTTCGAAACTCTGACGATCATCGCCGCAGCGCTGGATACGCACCCGGTATTGCTGTTAACCACTGAAGAACCGGAAGATGCCTGGGCGTGGACACGGTACGCATTCGACCAATGGCATCTCGGGCTGCTTTGGGACGAAACTGTCCACGATTCGCACATAGTGCGTGCGGTGGACATGGTGAAGGTCTTCCTAGTAACACGGCCAGAACATAAGTATGCGCGTATGAAACTGTTGAAGTATGCCAACCTAGTGCCAGATGACCCCGAACTCGACAAGTTCTCATTGGACGCCCAAAAGTGGGCGCGTGAGTTGGTCGCCGCGAAGTCAGCAGGAACGCGCCAATCGCGACAAGGAGTAGACGTCGAAAAATGAATGCCCGCTTTGGTTCACTTGTATGGATGACCAACAACGCTTACAATTCAAAATGGTGAAAACTAGTCCATCAGCGGCCGGGGCCAGTCTGGACCGACATTGTAAAGGAGGGATTTGCATGAATCGGTACGATCTTCCACTTCCCATTCGGAAACGGAGCAACGGGTGGGAAGTGGTGATGATTGACGGAGATTCAGTCTGGGGCTACATCCTTTGTGACTCCAGGCAGGAGGCGGAGTTGGTCGCAGACTCACGTCCGCTCAATGACATTGTTGTGAATTGCGGTCAGGCTGAGATCGGACGGGTTCGGCGCTGTATCGACGCCCTCAACCGCCACGGCCTTGATGCGCGAGCGCTCCTCGTGCGGCGGCTGATGAGGCTTGCTGATCAGGATGTCGCGGCCTGAATCTGTGCCTCCTATCGGAGCTTGCCGGCGAGACATGAAACGAGGGGTGGACTTCGTGAATTCGCCTGGGAAATTCACTAGGTCCCGGTATTCGAAGTGTAACACGGAGCATTGTACCAGTATGCGCCCCAGCAGATTCGTCGCCTCTCTGACCTTTGTCGGTGTAACCGGCTTCTTACTTGGTCGCTGCAGCGTGCCGGGCGTCGGATTGCCGTTCAGTGAACGCGCAATTCCTTCAATCGCGACCGATTCACTGCAGGGGTCGGCGGTAGCAAATGTCATTGATGGCGACACGTTGGTGTTGAACGTTCCCGACGCGCCCACCGGTCAGGAGAAGGTCCGGCTCCTTGCCATAGATACACCCGAGCGCGGGCAACAATGGTACGCCGAGTCGCGCGCGGCTCTGCGGGCGCTAGTGGAGGGGCGAACGGTTCGCTTAGAATTCGAGGGCAACAGGCAGGCTCGACGCGACAAGTATGGAAGACTTCTGGCCTATGTGTTCGTCGAAGACCGAAATTTGAATGTCGAAATGGTCCGACAGGGATGGTCGGCGTATGTCTCGAAATATGGCGGCGAACGATACGACCGCAGACTGGCCGAAGCTGAGGAACAGGCTCGCGCCGCTCATCGCGGAATCTGGTCCTCGCGCCCGTGAATTCTCAGATCGCCGAGCCAAGTAATCCCAAAAGCCACTACCACGATTGGCCAGAGAAGTAAACGCCCGGTTAGGCGAAGACTCGGCCGAAGTTCGATGAAATCGGCGAGCATTGGCGCGTTTCGATAGTACCACGCGACGAATGAGCGCCCGGCTGCGTTGTTGCGCAGGCACCGATCGCGGAATCGCCGGAGAACCAAGACTGCAGGATGGGAGTAGTCGCCATAACACGCGGTCGCAACGAAACATTTCCCGAGACGCTCACCCAACGAGGGACTCTTGTTGCGAACTGAGATATTTACAGTTCCGTGTTCCAGTCGCTCTTCCCGGTGAAGGTCGAACTCAGCGCCCGTTCGTGCGAGAGAATCGGCCTGACGAGTCACGGTATCGACCGCTTTCTCTGCTCGGGCCGCGTCGACGCGGGCGTCCGCCTGCTTCACTTGAATGCGAAGGGCCTCGTCAGTTGCCTTCGCAATAATCTCCTCCTGCTTTTTCGGGGACATCCGGCGCAGGGCCTCGTCTAGGAGGTCGCTCGGGTTTTCAATCGGAGCCAGATCGCCGCGCGGTCGGACGTCATCTTGCCGTGCCAGAGGTGCGGGGTTGCTGTTGTCGCTCTCGCGTTCTTTGTCGGACATAGACCGTCTCCTGGGCGTGTTCGGGGGTGTCTGGCTGACGTTAATATACACCGCAATGCCAGGCAAAGTCACAGTACGGGTTGCTGTGACGAGCTTGTCTTGATGCTTCAACGCGAGTGCAAGTATCTGCCGTAGCTCGGATTCAAGGGTTTCGACCGCGATCTGGCCCTCGCGCTCAGCGATTTGAGCGAGCAATGCCTTCGCCGCCACGGCGTCATCTTGGGCCAACCATTCAAGGCGATCCGCGATGCCGTCGGGAATCTCGTGCTCTCCTAGGGCGTTAATCGCGTCCATTACCGTTTGAACAGCGGCGTTCAGGTCACCATGCGGTGAGATCGTGACGTTTAGTCTTGTCGTTTGGCGGAGCCGGTTCCAGAGCTTCTCAATCAGTTCGTACTTCTGATCGAAGGTCAGGAATTCGGGAACGATCCGAATCAGCCGCTCGCTGATTTCGCCGCTCATCTGCACCTTCGCCGACTTCCATTTGGCGAATGCAGCCTCTGCGTACTTGCGCTTTCCGTCCCCGTGTCGGCGCTCATACACGTTAAAAACGAGCGTCAATCGGAAAGAATCTAGTCCGAAGAACAATTGGCGCACATCGTCATCGATCCCGCCGTAGAGTCGCGAGACTTCTGCTCGACGGGCTACCGCGCGGGGACGAGAACCGGAATACCGATATCGCCGTCTTCGATAGCCGCCGAAGTGGGACAAGGTATATGGGTCTCCGGTTGGCCATATCTCCAAATTGGAATTGTAAATGGCAAAGTGGTCGGTTCATAGCGAAAAAACGAAACTGAATGACTGGTGAGAATGCTGCTTGTCGATTCCTGAAACGGCTCCGATTCCCTCATCGGCCTTTCCCCGCGCGTGCCGCGCACCGTCACGAGCATCCTGCCTGTCGGGATTCTGCCGGGCACGGGCTTCGGCGATTTTTGCCTTCAAGTCGTCGAGAATCGCGTAGCGGCGGCCGGCGGTTTGCAGGTAGCGTTTCTCGAAGTGGACCAGATCGGCCCGGAATGAGGCGAGTTCCAATTCCCGATCCGCAAGTTGAGCCTCAAGCCCAACGAGGCTCGCCTTCTTGCGCGCGAGTTCCTCGTCCTCGGGAGTCAGCAGCTTTTCGGGCAGGGCGGGCAAGGTGGTTGCTCTTCAGGGAATGGTCGTGCTTACGCACTTTGCTTTTTCGCGATCAGCGCTCGAATCTCCGGAACCAACTCGGTCGGCACCGCCATCATGGTAATGTTCTCCGCCTCGTGTGCGGCTTCGATCTCGGCGAATTGCTCGTCCTCGGTCTGATTCTCGTAGTGATCGATCACTTCGCGGACGCGCTTCTCGTCCCAACCAGGGGGAAACTTCTGCTTTTTCTTCATCGTTTTTTCCTCCGTTGTCGTCGGCGGAAGGCTTTCTTGCTTTTGCCTTTTAGCTCGTACGCCGTGATGACAAAAACTCCGGTCCGGTCTTCGTCAGGCACGAAAATGACCTGAAGGTATCGGCCCGTAGCTGTTTGGCCGAGCTTCATCCGTGAATCGCGTCTTGCCGGAAAGTCATCACCGGGGCCACGCAGGACCTGCTCTACCTCTTCTTCGGTGACTCCGTGTCCATAAATGTGAGGCAAGCCGGTATCCGGATCGCAGTGGTACCGAATGTCCATGCGCCGCCTCAAGTCTTCCCATGATTCTATCCCGAAGAACCAGTGAACTCCACGGCGTTTCGACGATGACGAATCATGGCCATCCAGCAAAAGCACTCCGGCGTTTTCATCGCCAACGGCTTTGGCTGACGCTTGGGCCTGGGACCGAGCCTATCGGGCTTGGTCGCGGGCATCCTGCCTCTTGGGATCTTGCTGGGCACGGGCTTCGGCGATTTTGGCCTTCAAGTCGTCGAGAATCGCGTAGCGGCGGCCGACGGTTTGCAGGTAGCGTTTCTCGAAGTGGACCAGATCGGCGCGGAATGAGGCGAGTTCCAATTCCCGATCCGCAAGTTGAGCCTCGAGCTCGGCGAGGCTCGCCTTCTTGCGCGCAAGTTCCTCGTCCTCGGGAGTCAGCAGCTTTTCGGGCAGGGCGGGCAAGGCATTCGCTCTTGTTTCGCTTCGTGGGGCAAGAATTCATCGAGCAGTTTATTGCTCGTACCTCTTGGCGAGAATGGTCCCGGCGCTTGGGTCGATTATGTAGTGCGGTCCGCCGCCATTAAGAGACGGGTCCTTTAGTTGGTAGTCCACATGCCAGCCGTCCGCTTCGAGGGCGATGCCGATGCGATACGGTGTCAAGTTGCGATAAGCTCGTTCCGCGTCGAGGCGCGCGATCCTCAGCACTTCGTCGCTTGTGAGGCTTGGCTGGCCAATCCCGGGTGAAATTGCAACGGTAGCCATCGAAGTCGCTCCCTTGTCGAAATTCGCAGGGCCTGTTCATTGGTCCCACGGCGAACTTATGCCGGGTATCCTGCTGCACCAACGAGGCCGCCACGCCGCTGATTCGGGCCGGACACGTAAACGTCATTGTCAGCCCGGATGAGATCGGGCACGCCGTGCATTTCGTCCGTCTGCAAGTCGGTTTCGCTAGGCCCTGCCTCCCAACCCTCCACCGTCGGGTTCGGATGAGTATGGAACTTGCCGACGACCACGCTGCCAGCAACGACTGTGGGGTAGTTGAGATCGATCGCGGCCACTTCGCCGCCAGGTGCTCGGCGGATGGCGATCTCTCCCGACGCCGTATCCATGTAGATCCAGCCGCCTTCCTCGTGTCGCCCCGAGGGGTCGTCCGGCCGCGAGTCGGCCCAGGCTCGTTCGAGCGCCTGACGGACCGTGAGGTTATTGAGCAATTCCGCGGCTGTGGGCGCTTGCATCCGCCTACTCACTTGCTCGTGGCGTGGCATCCCGATTAAAAAAGAAAATCGTCCCAGTGAATGGTATCAGAAACAAGTCGATGGGGCTTCGGCGATTTTGGCCTTCAAGCGGCCGACATCGGCTCGGGTTCGTGTTGTTCGCTCATTTGTTTCAACACAATAAGCAGCGTCAATTCCTACCGCAAGCAAAATCCGCACCCGGAACTGCGGACCGACGTGACGGTTCAGCGGGCTTTGGTGGCGGGCGAGACCCTGGCGCCGGCAGCGAACCTCGCACGCCAGGCGTATGCGTCGACGTTCGCCATTTCGAATCGGCGTCGATGCTAGGCGAGTGCTGGCGTCCTTGGGGTTCGTCCGAATAACTGCTTCACGCTCGGTCGCAACAGGACGATGAAGGTGAACACTCCCAGCATGATTCCGAAGGGTTGAAAAGTGCAGGCGAGGCCGGCGGTGACGAGGCAGAAGACGTAATGGCGGCGGCGGCGCAGGAAGTAGCCGGCGAGGAACAAGCTGATGGCGACGGCCCAACCAAAGGCCATGATTGCTCCAGCCCCGAGGACGAACATCCAGCCCAGGGCGGGCGGCGGGGGCGGGCCACTGCCTTTGGCCGCCGGAAAACTGCCCGTCACCAAGCCGATGCCAAACGCGAAATGCACAATGGGAGTCATCGCACACAGGGCCATCAGGCCGCCGACGACGAAGTGGAAAACCGACAGGAGTTGAAGGTAGCGTTCGTCATCGGCGCGGCCGGCGCTGGAACGCAGCGGGTGGCCTGGTCCAAAGTCGTCCGCGACGGGCGGGCGACCGGGCGCGAGATCGTCGTCGACGTTGGGCGGCGGGGGAGCAGGGGTCACCCATTCCAAACCGCCGGGTTCACGGATGTGCGGATCATTGGCGGGAGTCATCACGGCGTCCTCGCAACCGCTGTTATCTTATCCCACACGTCTGCCCTTGCATCACTATATGGCTTTGCCCAAAAAGTCGCTTCGAGTCGAAATCTGGAGAGGATGTCACCGACTGGGCAGCTACGCATTGTTCCCAGATTCAACGTCATCCGAATTTTTGGGCAAAGCCATCA
>JBGQCZ010000337.1:0-6249 GCA_041495645.1 Gemmataceae bacterium
CCCTGGCACCAATATTCCGCAGTGCCCGGTTAACACGCAGAAGCACGAATATCTGTTCGTACAGTCTGCACTCATGCAATTCTCACACGAAAATGGTGCGCCGAGTTCGTCGGCGCTCGCCACCTGGGCCGGAGCACAAAGCGCTGCAAGAACCAGAAAAACCATCGTCAGACTCGAGCAGGCCCAAATTGTTAGTCGATACCAGTTCATGTTTTCTCCTCGAGTGAAATGTAGATAACTCAGGAACAGCTCCCGAGTAATTCCTGAATAAGCGAGTCGTTATGGGTCCTCAACTCGACAACTGAAAACCAACCGAATTTCGCGCTGTTGATCACAGTCCGTCCAAACAACGACCGATCGCGAAACCGATCCTGAGGCAGATGGTTGTACGCGCATCCTCACGGGAACTTTTCGGGCACCGCTAGGTGGAATGGTGACCGGAAGACCATCAGTTGCAACACATAAACAGTCAGATGAGCCGCCTGTCAAACGCACCGGCTTCACCGTCCAATTCCGCACCTCGACTGTCTTGTCAAGCCACTCACCGGGTTTGCCGACTCCAAAATCAACATCCGATCCATCGGTTGTCAACACGTCACCCTGCAACCGAGCCAACGCAGCGCCGGGAGAACCGAAGGCCAGCTTACCGACTCCGACTATGGTCGCTAGCATCATTATGACTACAAAACCAGTCCCAGCTCCAACTAAGGCCAACCGTCCGAGTTCGGACTTAGGCATATGCACTGCTGACGAGAAGTCTGGGCGAAGCACCGCCACGAGCAATAAGGCAAAGAGATCCACTTCAAATGCATGCCATGGACTCGCCTTGATGGCCCCGAAGCATCCACAGGACGCCACACCAATCCAACCGAGGTAGCCACTAACGGCGGCTAACGTGAAAAATGTCGCAACTGATGCGAACCAAGCGCCGATGCGATAGGCGCCGCTGAGCAGCCAGATTCCCAGTACGATTTCCCACTCGGCGGCGGCGATTTGAATTGTTGGGGTGGCGAACCAGCCGATTTGCGGGATTGCGGAGAAGCCTTGACCGGCCAGCTTCAGGCCCGCGGCGACGAGCAGCAATAGCCCGAGCCCGATTCGCACTGCGTTCCACGAATAGGCCTTGAAGTTCATCTAATGCTCGTGGACTGGAATTCTTGTCTTGATGAAGGAAGAGAATAACAGGAGGGCTTATCGTGTCAACCTGTGGAGTCCCTGTGCACTCCCTGCGCAGAACTAACCGCGGCGACGCGGCGTTTTGCGGTGGCGCTTCGGGCGCAGGATTTCCCAACGAATTCCGTCGCCCGTGCCATTCGAGCCGAACCAGAGCAAGTCGATCAGATGGTGTTCGTTCAGGCTCTGAATAGTGTTCATCAGCCGCTTTTTTGGTTCCACTTCGGAGTCGTGCGGCAACGGATCGTCAATATCATGCACCCAATGCAACTCCTGAAATGAAGTGAGAATCAGAATCTGCTTTTTGGCGGGCTTGTCGAAATGCTTGATCAGCAGGCCGCCGAACCATAGTTCGCGGGCCTTCTTTTTCCAAACCGGCTTGCATTTGGAAATCTCGTGGCAAACGCAAAACCTTTCTTGGTGAGCTTCAAACGAATGACGCCGTTCGATTTTCGGCGTTCGATCAGGTGTTTGCCGAGAAGCCAAGCCCGACACTTACTGTTGGTTCCAGTCGCTTCCAATTTGTGCAACCTGATTCCATCAAAGGCGTTAACGTCCGCTCCGGCAGCGCGCAGGAGCGCAAGGGTGGTCGAAACCACTATGGCGATTAGCGGTTCGGGGATGTCGATCAACGATGGTTGCGGTTGTTTCATAGTGCTCCAATTCCTTCGGTTGCGCGTGCGGTTGGAGAATGGCGTCAAAGTTGGAGTCGAAATTTGCGCGACGAACTGGACAGGTTTTGAGCGAATTTCAGGGATATTTCCTGGTGGAGGCTGGATTGCATGCGCGGCTATCTGCGCCAAATGGAGAGAAAATCAAGAAGAGATAGCCGCTGAATTTCAGACGTTGAATGCTCAGCACAAGGGCGAAGGAAACGTGATTGAGGGCGCGCGGTTTTGGATCCACGCGCCGGTCATGAGTTACTTAACTATTTAAACATCAACGAGTTACGGACATTATTGAATAACTCACGTTACCCCGGAATGTGACGGTCCGCGTGTCGTTTTTTGGCTGCGGACGCGACGTCGGCGAAGATCGGGCCGAGTGGATCTTCGCGAGGCCCGAGTATTTTCAGTTTGACCGCCCGATGTGTCGCCATGGAACAAATGTTTACTAAATCGATCATGGTTATCTGACTTAGAAGTCGCTGGGTGAGTTTCGGCTCAAATCCAAGAAAACTGCGTATTGGCGCCGCGCACGTAAGTCTTTGGTTCGCATGAACATAGCAACCGGGGGCGAGTGATTTTTGGCTCAAACGGGTGATTTCGCGGATGGGTGGGAGGTTGTTGGCGAAATCAATGAAGAAATCATGAAGAGAGGCCGGTTAGAAAACATACTCGTTTCCGGGCCGCACGATTTCGACCCCGGGCAGATTCAACGCGGTCAGTTCGTGCACGATCTGATCGCGCCAACGGGCCTTGAGATGGACGGCGAGCACTCGCGCTGCCTGGGAAAGTTTGGCAACTTCGGCGGCGAAGGTTTTTGGAGTAAGATGTTTGGTCAAATCAGCCATTTGGGCCAGTGAATTGGGGAATGATGCTTCGAGGAACACCGCCCTGAGACTAGGTAATTGGTTGGCGCGGCGCCAAATCTCTTCGGTCGGTCCGGTGTCCGAGGCGATCACGATCGACGCGGAGTGGCCCTCGATAATGAAGCCCTGGGTCGGCACCGTGTGATTCACGGAAACCGGCGTGATCTTCAACCCTTCGACCGCCACGCTTTCGCCCGACCGCAATGCCGCTAGCCTCAAGAAAGGCGCATCGGCCGGCGACATCGCCACATAATCGGGCCAGACGCGGCCGTTGAACATGTCGCGACGCAAGCTCTCCAGCACGGATTCGCTGCCGTACACGGTCACGCAATCGCGCCGGCTCTGGTAGACATTGTCGATGAACAGAGGCAGCGTGGCGATATGGTCCATGTGGCTGTGCGAAATAAACACATGCCGGACGCGGGATTGTTCGGTGACCGATTGCATGAGCCCAAGCGCACCGGCGTCGATCGCGACAACGCCGTCGATCAGGTAACTGGTCAAATACAAATTGGATGGTTCCGGCGGCTGGGAAGAGGCCGAGGGCAGGAGCGTTACGCGCACGGTTCGATTCCGAGGATAGTGGCCCTAACAAGTGGCTCAGCTTCGATTATAGCCGATTGCCGAGCGCGAAATACCAGGATCTAACGTGATCGGGCTGCTTGCCCTTTTGCGAGCGGATAACGAACTTGCTTGAAGGGCGTTTGCAGGATTGTTACCATCCGGAACATCCCTACAAGGTGGAAATCGTGAAATGATGTCAAAACTATGCAAGAACGGCCTTCTCTGGTTGTCCACAGTCGTGCTTCTCTTGGGCCAAGCTTCCGCGGAAGACAAGCGAACGAGCCCGGTTCCGCGCGTCGTGCCCGTTACGCCGGCTGAGGCGACCGGCGCCGTCGAAGTTTCGGTCGCCATCAATCCGAGCAATCCCGACCATATGATCGCCGCGTCGATCGCCCGAATGAAGGACCATCCCGGCATCACCGACTTCGCTTACGTCACTAACGACGCCGGCCGCACCTGGAATATGGTCCCGCGGGCCAATCCGCACAAGGTCCAGCAAGGCGACGATGTCGTCACCTTCACACCCGATGGCCTCGCCATTCACGCCTTCATTTCTTTCAGCGGCATCCGGCAGGCGCGGCCGCGGAAAGCCCATAGCGGGATTGTCACCAGCAGTTCGCGCGACGGCATCACTTGGAGTGCCCAGGCGCCGGTGATCGAACTCTTCAACAGCGTCGAACCGCACGAGGACAAGCCGTGGATCAAGGCCGACATGTCCAAGGATTCGCCGCACCGCGGCAACCTGTACGTCGCCTGGACCAAATTCGACGTCTACGGCAGCAAGAAGCCCGAGCATAAGAGCAACATTTATTTTTCCCGCTCTCGCGATTCGGGCAAGTCGTTCGATGTGCCGCACAAGATTTCGGACGCGCCGGGCGATGCCCAGGACAAGGGCGACACGGTCATGGGGGCGTCCCCCGCCGTCGGGCCGAAAGGCGAAGTCTACGTCGTTTGGGCCGGTCCCAAGAGTTTGTTTTTCGCCACCTCGACCGATGCCGGTGTCAACTTCGGCAAGAACACAAGCGCCAGCGATTCCGCCAGCTGGGATTTTCCCGTCAAAGGGCTTGGCCGCGCAAGTGGTTTGCCGTCGATTGGCGTGGACATCACCGAGGGCAAGGAGCGCGGCTCGATCTACATCAATTGGGCCGACACTCGCCACGGCGATCCCGACGTGTTCATGATCGTCTCGCGCGACGGCGGGACGACTTGGAGCAAGCCGCAGCGCGTCAACAACGATGCCCAGGGCAACGGCAAGGAACAGTGGTTCCCGTGTCTGGTCGTCGATCCGCTGGACGGCTCGATCAACATCGCCTACTACGACCGCGGCGCGCAAGAGGGCACGCGCACCGATGTGACGCTAGCCCGCAGCGTCGATGGCGGTCGGACCTTCGTTCATTGCAAGCTCAACGATGAAACGTACGATTTGAGCAAGATGGGGTTCTTCGGCGACTATCTCGGCATCGATAGCTTCGGCGGCCGGGTAGCAGTCTTGTGGATGCACCCGATGGACAAGCCTAAGCGGCTGGGAATCTCGTCGGTCGTGCTGGACTTCGAACCTGGCACGCAGGATTCACGCCACGAGAAAAAGTCGTCCAGCAAGGAATAGGTCGTGTTGACAAGCAAGAAACCGCGGTTTCCTGCTTGGGAAACCGTAAGGCCGTAAGGCCGCAAGCCGGCGCGCGCCCAAATCGTGCGCCTTAGGAATGTCGACTCACTCGGTAAGCATTTTCAGGCGCGCAAGCGGCCAGATCTTGCCGGCGATTTTCCCCGGTTCGAGCGAAATCGGTGCTCGTTTGGCCAAAACGACGCCAAGTCCGCGCGCAACAGGTTGCATTCG
This sequence comes from Gemmataceae bacterium, assembly GCA_041495645.1. Lineage (GTDB taxonomy): Bacteria > Planctomycetota > Planctomycetia > Gemmatales > Gemmataceae > JBGQCZ01. The sequence goes on from JBGQCZ010000337.1 coordinate 5,106, forward strand.
AATGAACTGTTCGACTGGACAGAATCAGCGGCATCGCGTATGATCCTTACAGTAACGAAGTTGCGCCAGAAGACGTGAAACTGGCCCCGCCCGAACTATTTTTCAGGAGTTTTGTTTGACGACTGCGACCCTTGTGGAGCCTACCAGCGGCTTCCACAGCCTCAAGTTAGCCCCTTCGTTGCTGGAAGCATTGACGAACGCCTCGTATCACCAGCCCACCCCCATTCAGGCCGCTCTGCTCCCGCCCGCTTGCGAAGGCCGCGATGTTATTGGCCAGGCTCAGACTGGCACCGGAAAGACTGCCGCTTATCTGCTGCCGTTCTTCAACAAGTGGAACCCCAACGAGGGCACTGGTCCGCAGGCTCTGATTCTGTGCCCGACCCGTGAATTGGCCGTTCAAGTCCGTGACGAAGCACGCAAACTCAATCCCTTGCCCGATTGCAAAGTCGTCGCCGTTTATGGCGGCACAGGCCTCCGGCAACAGGCCAACGAAGTCAAAGCCGGCTGCCACATCGCCGTCGGCACCCCCGGCCGCATGCTCGATTTCATCGCCCGCGGCGTGCTCAAGCTCGCCCGCATCCGTTACGTGGTCCTCGATGAAGCCGACCGCATGCTCGACATCGGCTTCCGCCCGGACATCGAGCGCATCCTGCGCCAATGCCCCCAAGCCCGGCAAACGCTGCTGCTTTCGGCGACGATGGCCGAGCCCGTGCTGAAACTTGCCCAACGATACATGTACGAGCCGCTCCACATCAACCTCTCGCCGGAACGCGTCACGGTGGACAAGATCCGCCAGACGTACATCACGGTGGACGAGTACAAGAAATTCGACCTGCTGCGGAAAGTGCTCGATCGCGAGAACCCCCGGCAGAGCATCATCTTCTGCCAGACCAAACGCGGCGCCCACGAACTCTACCAAAAGTTGCGGGAGACGCGCAAAGGCGTGTCCGTGATGCACGGCGATCTCGATCAAAAGTTGCGCGAGCGCATCATGCAGGCCTTCCGCGACCGGAAGATCATTCACTTGATCGCCACCGATGTGGTCGGCCGCGGCATTGACGTGGTAAACATTTCGCACATCATCAATTACGACCTGCCCGACGACGTGGAAAACTACGTCCATCGCATCGGCCGCACCGGCCGC
>JBGQCZ010000338.1:0-6246 GCA_041495645.1 Gemmataceae bacterium
CCGGCATGATTGACCAGTGGGACAAAACCGAACCCTGCCGTCGCTCCGAGATTGATCACCTTCGTTCCGAACGACCCCAGAAAGTCGCCGAAAAAGCCCGGAGCGTAGCTGGCCGCCGGCTGTGTGCCGCCTTCTCCGGCCGACGCCAGCGCTTCGTCAAACGCATTGCCCGGCGGAACCTGGTTCGGCGGCGCGTCGGTCTCCTGAAGCGGAGTCGACTCGGGAACATAGGGCAGCGGACATGGACAATTCGGCTGCTGCCGATTGCGCCAACCCGAAACCGGTGTAATCTCCTGCGCGGAAGCCAAAACTCCCACGCTGAGCAGCAGTACCGGTAGCTTCCACCGTCCCAAGCGCATCATTCGCTCCCAGGCGCACAACCCCTACATCAGGAATATCGGCGAAAGCCGGAAAAGGAGTTAAGCAAATAGACCGGGAAAGAAAACAGCGACGAGAGAACGAACACTAAACTGGGGAAGATCTGCCAATTCACTGCCAAATCGGCAGCCTCAGACACGCCAACCACCTCTCACTCCGGCCAAAACTATGCGTCTCCCGCTTGGAAAACGCTAAGGCCGTCAGGCCGCCAACCCGCGCGCGCCCAAATCGTGCGCCTTAGGCACCCGCCGCGTTCACCAAGTCACTTCCGCGTTAGATCCCAGATGAGAACGGTGCTGTCCGTGCTGCCGGAGGCGAGGCGAAGGCCGTCGAGGCGAAAGGCGAGACTTTGAACCGGGCCGCGATGGCCGGCGAGCGATTTGAGTTTCTCGCCCGTTTTCACGTCCCAAATGCAAACCGGATAGTCTTGCCCTGCCGTCCCGGCGGCGAATAGTTTGCTATCGGGCGAAAACTTAAGCGCCAAGGGCAAGCCGTCCTGAAGACGAATCGTCTGCGCGATTTTCCCCGTCGGCACTTCGCATAGCAAGATTCGGTTCCAGCACCAATCCGGGTCGATGCCTTGTCTTCCATTACCGTGCGTTTGAATGAGAATTGCGATGAATTTCCCGTTCGGCGACGCGGTCGCTTGGTAAACGCTCTCCTCCTGATTAGCGAGACGAACGAGCCCTTTCGCCTCGTAATCCCAAACAAAGGCTCGTTTGCAGGTCGTGACATCGAAGGCGATTAGTTTTGCGCCGAAATAGCTTATTAGCGTTTTCCCATCGACGGTGAATGGAGCTTTCCAATTCGCCGACATGGCTTGGGCGGCTTCCAAAGTCAATTCCTTGCCCGTCTCCGCATCCCATATCCGGGGCTCATCCAAATCCGCGCGCAACCCGTACCAGTGCCCGTCCGGCGCGACCGCCCATCCATACGACGGTCCAGTCTCGGCTGGGACATTCAAGTCCTTGCCCTTCTCACCCGTCGCCGGGTCGATTCGAAAGTACCCGTTGACTTTGTCGTATTTCCACGAGAGACTCACAATATGTCCGCCGAAAAAGTTGTCTTTCGCCGCACGGGTCAAACGACCAGTTTTCACGTCCCACACTCTGGAGATGCCGGCAAAAACGCGGTCGCCATCCGGCGAGAACGCAAGCGTTCCAATCGAGCGAATCCCGCCTTCGTTCTCATGAATTTCTTTCTTGGTTCGGGTATCCCAGAGCCGGATGACGCCATTCATTTGCCCCGCGGCGAACGTCTTTGCATCGGCGCTGAACGCGATGCACTCACCGGGAAACATCCCGGGAAACATCGCGTCGGCCATCCAATCGCGCGACGATTTTCCCGTGGCCATGTCCCATCGCAAGTTCTCGCCGCCGCCTGGACCGTAATCGAATGTGAACAGCGATTTCCCGTCGGGCGCAAACGCGAATCGAAGTAGGCCTGCCTTGGGCCGCAACTGATGAATCTCCTTGCCTTCGGCCACATTCCAAACGGCGACGATGTTGTCCGAATCATTCCGAGGGTTGCCTTCGCGAACCTCGGTGGCCAGAAATTTGCCGTCGGGCCGAGTGCAATGTGCGGCACCCGTCCTGATCCATCGCCAAACTCGCTTTGTTTCTTGCCGGTCGCGGTGTCGAATGCTCTGACTTTCCGCTCCCAATCCGCGACAACCAGCACACCGCCGTCGGCTGTAAACGCCAGCTTTTCATCAATTCGTTTGTCGAAAGGACCAAACTCGAACTTCACGACCCCCGCGAAGACATCCCATAAATACAGTTTGTTGCTGCTGTCCAACTCCGCCATGAACCGGCCGTCACTCGAAAGCAGGAATTTCTCGCTCGATGGGAATTCCCCAAAAGGGCGTTTGGGAGTCTGGAAAGACCGTCGCTGCTCCCGAGCGGTGGCGTCCCAAATGCTCACGGTGACCCGCTGGTTCGTGCCGCGAGCCAAGACAATGCTCTTGCCATCTGGCGTCATGGCGGCCGAGCGAACGCTTTCGCCATTGCTTCCCATCTCCCCGAATTGGCCGGATTCATGACCCGTAGCGACGTCCCACATGCGAACGAAATCGCCGAGCGACACGAGCGTCTTACCATCGGGCATAAACGCGAGCTTGTGCAAACCAGCCCCATGCCTCAATGAGATGGTCCCCAGCCGCGCCACGGCGCCTTCCGGGAGCGGGTCGTTGAAATGATCGCGCAAGACTTCTTTGGGCTTTGCCGGCGGCGGCTCGGGCAGCATGACGGCTTGCGGTTTTTGCGGCCACGGCCTTAGGGTTCCGACTCCGACTAACACACAGGCCACGATCAATAGCATGAACATCATCCGCATCGCCCGAAGCGATCCGCCGCCGCGCACCAGTTCGACCAAGCCGGTCGGTAATGCTTCGCCGCGCAGTGCTGCCATCGCGTGGATTGCCGTGATTTCGCTCAATGCCGCCGGCACCGCGGCGTCGGCGGCCGGAACGAGAACCGCCGCGGTCAGGCCCGCGGAGAAGGCCACTCCACGAGGTTCCAGACGCAATCGCAACAGCTCGCGCCCTTGAGCCAAGCGCCGGCGCAGTGTGATCAGGGGCCAACCGAGTTCGCGGGCGGCTTCCTCCTGCGTGCGGCCTTGAAGATAGCAGGCCACGATCGGCGCACGAAGACGCTCCGGCAGGCGCAGAATCTCCTCGTCCAGGATTTGTAGGAGATCGTCCCAGGGTCTCGATTCTTGCGCTTCGGGTCTGCGTTGCGCCGCGGCCTGTTCCCGACGCCGCTGCCGCTCCTGCCGCAGCAGCAGCTTCCCGGCGATCCGCCGCGCTACGCCGAACAACCAGCCACCCAACGCTTCGGGCCGTCGCACCGATTTCGACTTCCGCGCCAGCACCAGGAACGTGGCCTGAAAGGCATCGTCGCCGAGGTTCGAGTCGCGCAAGGTTCGCTGACAAATACCGCGCACCAGCGGGCCATGCCGTTCGACGAGCGCGGTGAATGCCATTTCATTCCCGGCGGCGAATTGCTGCAACAATCGGGAGTCCGACAGCGATTGGAGCGAATCGCGAACCAGCGTTTGGCAAACGCGACGCAACGGTTGCGGCATCGGCTTCGACATGGGCGGGCTCCGTAACTTCACGCACGACTCTACCAGATTGTGCCCGCCGGTTCCTCTGGCCGCTCAGTTTCTTGTCAATCTGCTGATTCGAGGCAAGCCGAGTCTTCGGAATCGCAATATGATGGCTTCAAATGGCGGCTTGCTCGCCGGTGTGGGCTGATCGTCTTCGTGGGAAACTTCATGAAAGTTACCGCACTGATCGCGGCGCTCGCCGCCATTTACTTCATGCCCGTGCCGGATGACGCGGCCGACAAGGATCAGGCCAAGCTGGAAGGCACGTGGAAGTTGGTGGCGATGGAGGTCGACGGCAAAGACGTGCCCGCCGAGAAGCTCACCTCCGCGACGTTGACCATTAAGGGCAACAAGTACAGCGTGCTGTCGGGCAAGAAACTGCATGAGGTCGAGCTCAAGTTGGATGCGAGCAAGACACCGAAAGAGATCGACATGCAGTTTCTGGACGGGCCGAACAAGGACCGCGTGGGCCGCGGGATTTATCGAATCGACGGCGACAAGTTCAAGATTTGCCGCGCCCTCGATCCGCAGGATGAGCGTCCGAAGGATTTCAAGACGAAGGGACAGGTCAATTACTTCGTCCTGGTTTGGGAACGACAGCCATAGTATCTTCCAGGTCATCTAATCACCTACGGAATAGTAAACGCTCGGCGCCGTCACGCCCTTCAATCGGTTCATGCGCTCCGCGGCGGCGCGGAAGCGGCCGGTCGGCGCGGTGTGCGTCAGAATCACCAGCGGCACGATGTCGCCTTCCTGGTCGTCTTGCGCTTCGTGCTGAATCACCGACGAGATGCTCACCTGCTCGTCCGCCAGGCAACGGCACACTTCGGCCAACACGCCCGGCTGATCCGCCACCAGCAACCGCAGGTAGAACCGGCTCTTCACCGTGTCCGCATGCCGCAACACACCAGCTGAGTCGCGCAGCGACCAAAGGCGCAGATTCTGGAACGTCTGTTGCGCTCGCCCCACGGCCAGATCGATCAGGTCCGCGACCACCGCGCTCGCGGTCGGCATCGCGCCGGCGCCGGGACCGTAAAACAGCGTGTCGCCCACCGCATCGCCATGTACTTGAATCGCGTTGTATGATCCACGAATCTGCGCCAGCGGCGTCGAATGCCGCATCAGCACCGGCGCGACTTGCAACGCCAGCAGCCCTTCGGAAAGCCATGCCTCCGCCAGCAACTTCAAGCGATGACCCAACTCGTTGGCGAAGCGCACGTCCATCTCGTGAATGCCGGCGATGCCGCGGCGCGAGACCGCGTCCGGATGCACGGCCACCCCAAATGCCAGTTGCGCGAGGATGGCAAGCTTGTGGGCGGAGTCGGAGCCGTCCACGTCGAGTGTCGGATCGGCTTCGGCATAACCGCGCCGTTGGGCCTCGGCCAAAGCGGCCGCGTAAGTTTGTCCCTGCTCGCTCATCGCCGTCAGAATGAAATTGCTCGTGCCGTTGAGAATGCCCTGAATAGCCGTGATTTGATTCGCGGCCAGGCTCTGGGCGATGCTGGCCACGATCGGCACTCCGCCCGCCACGCTCGCCTCGAACGCCACCGTGCGGTCGGCCTTCCGCGCTGCCTCGTACACTTCCGGACCGTGCAACGCCAACAGCGCCTTGTTCGCCGTCACCACGTGCTTGCCGGCCGCCAGCGCTGCGAGCACCGCCTCGCGCGCCACCGTCGTGCCGCCGATAAGTTCAACCACAACTTGAACGTTCGGATCGCGAATGGCCGCGTGCAGGTCGGTCGAAACCAGGGCCACCGGCAACGGCACGGCCCGCGGCTTGCCCGGATCGCGCACCACCACGTGCTTCAAGACCAACTGCCGGCCCGCCCGACTGGTCAGCCGTTCGCGCTGCTCAACTAGCAGTTTCGCGACCCCGCCGCCGACCACCCCGCAACCCAGCAACGCTAAATTCATCGGTTCGCTCATGATCGATGATTTACAATCCATGACCGGTTCTGGCGAGCATTGCGGCCCCGGTGTTCGTTTGACAACAGTTCCGTTCTGCCTTACGACGCCGCAATACGTAAAACGGAATTCATTCCGTTCGCGGCTAACAAGCGCAGGTGCATCGTGACCGCAAACCAGTTTCGCCGCCTCGCCCTGGAAATGACCGAAGCCGCCGAGTCGGCCCACATGGGGCATCCGGACTTTCGCGTCCGCGGCAAGATCTTCGCCACCCTTGGCGCGCCCGACGACGGCTGGGGAATGGTCAAACTCACGCCCGAACAACAGCGTCAATTTGTTCGCGACGAACCCGATGCCTTCGTGCCCGTCCCCGGCGGCTGGGGCCGCAAGGGCGCTACCTACGTGAATCTCTCGTCCGCGACCGCCGATGCCCTCCGTCCCGCGCTCGCCGCCGCCTGGCGAAACACCTCCCCGAAGCGCCTTATTCAAGAGCACGACGGCGAGGATTGACGCGAGAAGGTGTTCCCCATGCGCGACAGCGGCATTGTCACCGTGCAGCAGCACATTCTCGACGAGCAACGGCGCTATTCGCCGCAGGCCACCGGCGAGTTTTCCTGGCTGCTCTCGGGCATCACCCTGGCCACGAAGATCGTCGCCGACGCGGTGCGGCGGGCCGGGTTGACGAATGTGCTCGGGTCGGCCGGCGCTCAGAACGTGCAGGGCGAAACCCAGCAGAAGCTCGATGTGCTCGCCAACCAGGCCCTGCTGCACTGTATCGGCCGCCGCGGCAACGTCGCCATCATGGCCTCCGAGGAAAACGAGGAGCCGATCGTCGTGCCGCGCGACCAGGAACAC
>JBGQCZ010000339.1:0-6239 GCA_041495645.1 Gemmataceae bacterium
ATTGCGCTTCCGCCGTAGCCGCAGGCTTTAGCCTGCGCCGGTCCCACGCAGGCTAAAGCCTGCGGCTACAGGACAAGCCGAGGCCCGATTCATGATGCGCATCCTGATCGCTTTGATTCTTGGGGCACTGACCTCCGGATCGCTTTTGGCCCAGGAAGGCAAGAAGCTCACGATTCGCTGGTACGGCCAGTCGTTCTTCCAGTTCGTCACGTCCGATGGCACGAAGATTGTCTTCGATCCGCACGCCATCGAACAATACCCACGCAACATGGTCGAGGCCGACCTGGTGCTCATCACTCATCCGCACGCCGACCACTCCACGCTCAACTACATCACCAACCGCGACAAGGTCAAAGTGCTCACCGGAGTCAAAGGCACGGCCCGGAAACAGGAATGGAACCGTCTGGACGAGAAGTTCCGCCAGGCGAAAATCTACAGCATCGGCACGTATCACGACAAAGACAGCGGCATGAGCCGCGGGCGCAATTCGTGCATCGTCGTCGAAGTGGACGGCCTGCGCATTTGCCATCTCGGCGACCTCGGCCACGAACTCAGCGAGCGCCAGGTTCAATCACTCGGCGAGATCGACATCTTGATGGTCCCGGTCGGCGGCATTTACACACTCAACGGCACCGACGCCAAGAAGGTCGTCGAGCAGATCAAGCCGAAACGCCTGATCATGCCGATGCACTACGGCACCAAGGCCTTCGAAGACCTGCTCGGCCCGGAGGAATTCCTCGAAGGCCAGAAGAACATCGACAAGCAACCGAAGACCAACGAATACGAAGTGCTGCTCGATGAAAAACCGCCAGCCACGCCAAAGATCCTGCTTCTGGGCTGGAAGAAAGGCGCCGACGAGTAGAAACCCGTTTTCGTTTCGCGCTCGCGCCCTCCCACGATACGACGTGAGCGCGAAACGTAAACAAGATACGGCAAGCACGGGGCTCCTATAATGATTAGGAGCCCTGTTTCTTTGAGTAACATCATGGCCGGTGTCAACCCATACATCGAGAAGGCACGCGTCGAACTTCCCACGCTGAAGTACCGCATCAAGTTCGTGAACGGCGAAACCAAGGAAACCAAGATCGTCGAAGTCGATCCGAACGAGATACCCTACGATCGTACGGGGCTCGAAGGCAGCATCCTCGAAATCGCGCTCGGCAACGGCGTGCAGCTCGATCATTCGTGCGGCGGAGTTTGCGCTTGCTCGACGTGCCACGTGATCGTGCGCGAAGGGCTCGAATCGTGCAACGATGCAACGGACGACGAAGAAGACATGATCGAGACCGCCCGTGGCTTGACCACCGAATCGCGCCTGGCATGTCAATGCGTGCCGAACGGGACCTGCGACCTGGTCGTCGAAATCCCGGCCTGGAACAAGAACATGGTCAAAGAAAATCATTGAACGAAGCCAAGTAACGCGGACACTCTTGTCCGCATTTTGCGGTCAAGCGGACAAGAGTGTCCGCGTTACGATAAATCGGCGATTCAGCTCTCATCCGTTCCCTCTACGCAGTCGGCAAATCCTGCCCGCAGCGACAATCAACTCGCGCGATTCCCCGATTCAATTCTGGCCTGCGACCCGTCGCGCCATAATTAGTTGATGTCCGCCACGTGGAACGCGGCGGGCTGTTCCCGATCGGTGAAAGGAGGACCGATAGTTCGAGGTAGTGCGAAGAGTCGGCAACCGCGCGGGGAAAATGGTCGCGGTTGCGCCCTGCTGCTACGGGGTTGACTTGTGAGACGGCCGCACCAGAAATCGCCGCTCTCTCCGCCCACGGACTCGCGACGGACGTTTGTTTCGGTGCAACACGAGACAAGAGAGGTCAGACTCGGAAACCGTCGCGCGAACCAGGGAGGCTGACACGGGCCGGGAACCCGTGTACCAACGCGGGGTGATCGAAGGGCAATTCCCCGGCCCTCGACCGCCCCGCGTTATTTTTTTCAATTGCGACTGCCGCCGAACCCCAGGCTTCACGCTCCGTTTGGACCGGTCATTTCCTGTAACACTTGCCGAATCGCGGCGCTAACAGAGACAGAACCTGTCGCCCGCAAACCATTTCGAACGCGAACGGCAGCCCAATCAAGTTCAACCCAAATACTGCTCTAAGGCAGCAAAGGAGGACGCCATGAAAAGAATTGGCATCAGTGTGTGCGCGCTGGCCCTCGGCTGGGCGCTAGGTGGCGCGGTGGTTGCCGCCGATAAACCGGGCGCCGGCCCGCGGAAGTCCGGATCGAGAGAAACGAGGCCGGCGCCCGGCAAAGCGGCCGTCGGCAAGCCGGTACCACTGCCCAACCCGGTGCGTCTGGACCAATACGACCGGAAATACGGGCGAACGTTCAAGTCCGGTGACCAGGTCGTGAAATCTTACCAAGGCAAGAACCACCAGCAGTTCACGCACCGTTGGTACAGCCAAGCCGCCAAGCGCTGGCTGTACTGGTGCCCGTATGCGCGGTCTTACTTCTTTTGGTGGGAGCAGGGCGGCTGCTACTACTCGCTGAACTACCTGCCGCGGCTTACGGGTGCAACCGGCTATTACCTGGCCCTGGAGGGAAAGGCCGTCGGTCCGTTCGATCGGGCGGCGCTGACCGGGATGGTGCCGAGCGGCGCCCTGACCCGAACCACGCTGGTCTGGCAGGCCCCGATGCCCGCTTGGCAAACCGCCGAAGTTGTGGCGGACTTGCAGCGCCTGTTCGGCGCGGTCCCACCGACGCCACCGACGCCACCGCTGCTGCCGCCCACGGCGCCGCCTACTCCGACTCCCACCGATCCGCCCGATCCGGATCGCTGATGTTTCTGTCGCGGCGGGCTCCATTCCCGCTTGCGCCCCCAGCAAACCCCGTGACGGCGACACGACGACGCGCCAACGTAGTTTCGATTCCCAATACTTCGATTTCATTCATTCGGGGGCGCAACCCCCGGAAGGAAAGCAAAATGAACCGTTCAACATTCTTCAAGACCATTGGTACTGTCAGTGTGCTCGTGGCGGCAATCGCCGTGCTGACTTCGGCCGGCGCGGAGCCACGGAAGAACCTCCAAGATACCATCCGCCACGACGGCAAGCTGAAGGGCGGGACCGCCTATTGGAGCCAAGTAAAGGCCCACTACGGCAAGGACAAGAAAACCGTGCCCGCCATCCACCTCGCGACCAAGAAAGTGACGCGCTCGCAGTTGGAGACTGTCGGCGACCAGCCGGAAGGATTTGGCAAGAGCTTTACCTGGGACCGTCAGGACGACGGTATCGTACTGGCGGTTTTCGTGAACGCTGCCGACCCCTTCGGCGTGAGCATCAGCGGCGTGCAGGATGGCGACAAGGTGCAGGTCACTTCGGCCGCGGGCATCGCCTCGTTCACGGAGGACAAGGGCAACCCACTCGCATCGAGTCTTGTCGGCTTGATCGCGACTGGGGTCGAGGTGTTCGTGCCGGAAGCCACACCGCTAGTGGACGCGGCGGAGTCGTTCGCCAAGGACCAGTTCAAGGCGACCGGCGCCAAGCACAAGCGACGGGACGCGTTCGGCGTCGATCCGAGCACCGCCCACAAGGCGCTTCAGGAAGGCGGCGTCCTCATCTGCCTGCCGGGCGACGGTGGACCCGTCTACAGCGGCAACGGCGACCACAAGGAGCGCTGGCTGAAGAAGCACGAGGATCGCGCCGACGCCATTCGGCCCGACCACCTGAAGTACGGTTTCTTTCTCCAGCGAGAGCCGTACAAGAACGTGCGGACGGTGAGGGGCAACGGGGAAATCTACGTATTGGCCTGGGACCATAAGTTCGAGGACAATGCGGGCTACTACAAGGTTTTCGTGCATCTCACGAAGGGCAAGCCCGCCTCCTCGGGCGGGTCGATCCCGAAGCGTAAGTGATCCGCTGAGCGCGGACGTCCGGATCGGAGGCGGGACGCCGTTGGAGTCACTTCCAACGGCGTTGCCGCTTTCGCATCCGGCATTTGCCGACTCGATCAGGCGGCCGCCAGACGTTTGGCAACACGCCGCCACCGTCTTTGCCGATGACGATAAAACCACTGAGCGAACAACCAAACCGCCACGGTCAGGATACCCGCCTCGATAACGATTTCGTCGGCATAACGAGTCCGGCCATCGCCCGTCGGCTTGACTCGGACCAGGTGGTCCCAGCGGCGGATCAACGGGTCGCTTTCCCGGGACTGTATCTCCCGCGCCGCTTGATCGACCCGCTCCAGGACAATCGTCCGCACTCCAAGCGGGATGAATCCGAACAGGTACGACCGGCACCGGACGGCAGCCCCTTCGAGCCAGCGCTCTGGGAACTCCGGAGCGTCGACGGGCGCAACCCTGGCCAACGGGCGGATGACTTCCCTCAGCAACGAACTCTTCTGAACTTCGTCCCACACCTTCTCAGGTGGGCAGTCCAGCACCGATTCGACGTAGACTTTCATTCGCGGCCGCGCTCTTCGACGCCCCAAAACACCAGTAACTTTCCGGCCGATGAGGCATGCCATGGCCGCATCCTAACGCGACCGCGCAAGGCGTCAACGAAATTCCATGTGGGTTTTCGATTCGAGTCCTGACGAGCCCGTGTCACGGGCTCGGACCGATGTGTCAGCCTGTGTATTGAACCGAGTGCTTCGGCTCCGGCTCTTCGCCCTGCTTCAGCTTCTGCTTCGCGGTCCGGCGAGCCTGGCGACAGAACCACCTTTCCCCCTGGGGTTCGGTATGGCGTGTGTTGGTTGCCTGCGGACCAGTTTCGAGGATCAGCGACGAAACCGAATACCTCGTCAGCGACGAGCAGGTTCGCCTCCTCCGTCGCAAGAAGCTGCCGTTTGAAGTTGTTGAGACGCGGAATGGCCGAGCCACGGACCGCCAACATGGCTAAATCCGAGCGCCGCTACGACCTTTGCCTTCCCCTTACTTTCAACGACGGCCGACCGATTGGCGACGACCGCTTCGAGGCTGTCGAGCGTCGCATGTTGGCGCGCTTCGGCGGCGTCACTTCACAGTAACGCGATTTCCCCTTGCGCGGCATTTGGCAGGGCGAAACTCAACATGGCGGGTGTGTTTTCAGGACGCTTTGGCGGCGGGAGGAGAGACGAAACCGAGTCGCTGATAGATGGCGTCCGGCGTCAACCACACGATCGCGCCGTTTTCGGAAACCGGGACCGAGTTGCCGGCCCGCGCCTGGGACAGCAGTTCCTCGCGAACTCCCTGGCGGATGGCCTCCGTCGTGAGGTCGTCGTCGTCGATCATTTCGGAAAGTGATCGCACGCGAATTTCAGCCATTTGCAGCTCTCCTTCGGATCAACGACCATCGTTCGGGATCAAAGACAACATCGGGCTGGTTTCGAATCCCTTTTGCAACCAGGCGCGGGCGGCACTCGGCACTATTATCATACACTTTCCATCCGGTCACAACGGGCATGTACAGGTCGAACAGGTTCCGAATGCTGCGATCGTACCGCCGGCGAATGGTCGCCTCGGGCACATCATGGCCGCCTTTGCTTACGCGCGCGGCCACGCGCGCCATCGCCAGTTCGGGACTGTTCAACCAGAAATAAAACAGATGAATGCGATATCCCGCCGCCCGAAGTGAATCGAGCCAACTTGCGTAGGTCCGCCCCGCCAGTGTCGTTTCGAACGCGAAGTTGGCGCGCTGCGCCGCCAATTCTTCCATTTGTTCCAACATGATCCGGCCGGCGCGAAGAGCGGGCCCGTCGGGATCAAACCCGCTCAACCCTTGTGCGATGACGTCCGCATTCACGAACGTCATCACCTTCAGCGTGTTCGCCAGCAGCGAGTGCGATGCAGTCGTCTTCCCAGCGCCGTTGCAGCCGGCGAGGATGATCGACGTCGGACTCGGACTGACTTCACTCACGACAATTTCCCGACTGCGCCAAGTTCACGCCGAGGCATCGTAACGCGATCGTTTGAAGCGTCAACGAAAATCCACTCCCGCTCGCATTAGCCAAACGATTTGGGGCTCCGTTCACGGGGCTTCCCGCGCAGCGGTTGAGGCCCGCCAATCATGGCGGGTTTTCGATTCGTGTGCGGACGAGCCCGTTTCACGGGCTCGGAACGATGTGTCAGCCGGTGTATTGAACCGAGTGCTTCGGCTCCGGCTCTTCGCCCTGCTTCAGCCAGTAGATGGGGATGAAAGCCTGTTGCCCCGAGGTCTGGTACAACCAGACTTCGGGTAATTCTCACACTCGGGAGCAACAGGCATGAACAGTCTAACGGTTTTTGTCGGTCTTGACTATCACCAGGA
>JBGQCZ010000340.1:0-6235 GCA_041495645.1 Gemmataceae bacterium
CTCCACCCGTCTTGAATTGACAGGCGCCCTGCGTGGCCGGGGCTGAGTCTTCGAAGCCCCGGTGCGAGTCAGAGTCCAAACCGGGGCTTCGAAGACTCAGCCCCGGCCACGCGAACCGTCAATTCAGGACGGTTGAGGCACTAGCCCAATCACGCCCTTCGCATCCGTACTCAGGGCATGCCACTCGGCCTTAGTTGCCAATCTCAACTGGTCGTTGGATCGTCGGCGCGACGTCGGCCAGCTTGAGGAACATCTCCACGAGGTTGGCGCAGCCGGTCGCCGCGCGCAGTTCGGGCAGCGAGCCCTCGCGCACCAGCCGGCCCTTGTGCATCAATCCAAACCGGTCGCACAAGCGCTCGGCTTCGTCGAGCCGATGCGTGGTGACAATCGCCGCCTTGCCCCGGTCGCGCAGTAGGCCGACGTATTCGACGATCACCTGGCTGCCGAGCACGTCGAGGCCGAGCGTCGGCTCGTCGAGCAGCAATACCGGGGGCTGATGGATCAGCGCTCGGACCAGATGCACGCGTTGTTTCTGGCCGGTGCTGAGGGTGGCGCAGCGCCGGCCGAGCAAGTCGCGAATGCCGAGCATCTCGGACAAGCGCTGGAGTTCCTGGGCGGCAGAGTCCGGCGGCGTGCCGTACAGATCGGCGAAATACAGGAGCATTTCGCGGACGGTGAGCCATTGATACAGTCCGGCGCTGGCCGACACGAGGCCGACGCGGCGCTTTACTTCGTCGGGGTGCGTGGCGGAGGTAAATCCGGCGATGGTCGCTTCCCCGCTGTTGGGGCGAAGCAGGCCGAGGATCATGCGGATGGTAGTGGTCTTGCCGGCGCCGTTAGGGCCGAGAAGGCCGTACACCTCGCCGGGGCGCACTTCGAACGACACCGCGTCTACGGCCAGCAACTCCCCGCCGCCGGACAGTGGAAACCGCTTCGTCAATTCCCGTACTTGAATCATGTCAGCCTGAGCAATGCGCCCGCGAGTCCAACCTGTTCATTACTATGTCTGGGATCAACTTGTTCGCCATCACTCTTCCGGAACCTGCCAATCGATCTCGTCGTTGCCCAGCGCGCGCAGTGCGGCGTTGATTTTCGAGAACGGTTTGCTGCCGAAAAAGCCGCTTCGGGCCGAAAGCGGCGACGGGTGTGCCGATTGGATGATCGCGTGCCGCCCGGCATCGATGAGCTTGATTTTCTTTTGAGCGTACGCGCCCCAGAAAACGAAAACGACCCCGGGCCGCTCGTTCGCCGCGGCGATAACCGCGTTGGTGAACAATTCCCAGCCTTTGCCGGCGTGCGAGTTCGCTTCGGCAGAGCGAACGGTCAACACGGCGTTGAGCATCAGGATTCCCTGGCGGGCCCACGATTCCAAACAGCCGTGTTGCGGAATCGCGCAGCCAATGTCGTCGCGCAGTTCCTTGAAGATATTCACCAATGAAGCGGGCTTCTTCACGCCGCGAGCAACCGAGAAGCACAATCCATGCGCTTGCCCTTTTCCGTGATACGGGTCCTGACCGAGAAGCAACACACTCAGGCGATCAAAGGGCGTATGAACGAAGGCCCTGAACACGTCTTCCTCGGGCGGGAAGATCTCATGCTTCGCACGCTCGTCGGCCACGAACGCCGACAAATCGCGAAAGCCAGGCCGTGCGATTTCCGGGCCCAGGACCGCTCGCCAGTCTTCCGGCAATTGACCGCAATTCGCCGCCATGTCGTTAGTGCCCTGTGGGGCAGGTTGCCAACCTGCCGTTCTCGCGGCGCGGCAGGTTGGCAACCTGCCCCACGTCCAAACGACCCGTCGCCGAGTTTGCCCTTCACACAATTGCGAGGCACAATGAGATGGGGGAAGTTTAACGATTCCAGCGGTTCTTTCCACGGCGCCGGTGGATTGCAAGGGGAGGCATGGGCGAGAAACGCGGTCGATTCGGAAACCTCACGACACGAAAACGAGTGGCCATTCCCAGCCTCGTTTCCGACCATAGTCATATGCGAGAGTCTCCATCCTTCGCTTCCACGCCATCCTACCTGGGTCCGCACACACCGCTCCGCCCACGGGCTTCATTGCAATAGCGCGCATTCGACCAACGGAGTTGCGACGCCATCGAATGAATCGTCGCCAGTTCCGGCAATGCGTCGTGTTCCCAGGCGGTACGATTTTCAAAACAGTCAGAGGTAGTCGCATGGTTGGGTTGTTCAACTGGAAAAGCCGCAAGACCCGCGTTACTTCGTCCGCGTCGGATGTGTTTCCGGCGGCAATCAAAGCTGCAAACACGCAGCCAACCGCGGACCTGGAAGCGTTGAATCTTTCCAAAGGGTTCGGGCAGGGCGAGACGCGGACGTTGGCGGTCCAAGGCCTGACGCTGCCGTTGTATCGCGGTGAATTGGCGTTGTTGATGGGCCCGTCGGGCAGCGGCAAGTCCACTTTGTTGGCCATGATCTCCGGGCTGCTTACGCCCGACAGCGGCCGAGTTGTCGGCCTCGGCGAAGACATTTGGGATCTGCCCACTATTGAACTCGAGCGGTTTCGGCTGAAGAACTGCAGCTACATTTTCCAGGGTTGCAATCTGTTTCCGGCGCTGACGGCTCGGCAGCAATTGGAGTTGGTCCTGCGCTGGGGCGAGGGAGTCTCGGGGTCGCAAGCGCGAATCCGGGCCCAAGACATGCTTCAACAGCTCGGACTTGCGAAGAAGGGCCAATTGCGGCCGGGGCAGATGTCCGGCGGCGAAAAGCAACGCGTCGCCATCGCCCGCGCATTAGTCAAACAGCCGCAATTGCTGTTCGCGGACGAACCAACCAGCGCACTCGATTGGGAAAACGGTCAGAGCGTGATGGACCTGCTGCACAAAGCGGCCCACGAGCGAAACGCCATGGTGCTCGTGGTTTCGCACGACGCGCGACTCATGGCTTATGCCGATCGCTTGTATCACATGGAAGACGGGCGAATGGCTTCTGAGAGCAGCCCGCATCACCAAGACGCGGTGGAACCAAACGTCATTCCGCTTCCCGTTCCGTCACGGCGCCTGTCGCTGAAGGAACTTCAAGAAGCCACCGCGTAAGCGCATGGATCACGGGCCGAGCCGAGCAAAAAACACGACCGAGACAGTACCCTCACTAGTAGCCTTGCTTGGGGGTAGTACCCTTACTCCGCCCGAGGCCTGCAAAAAACCGGGAAATGAGGAACCGAGAACCGAGAATGAAAAATGAAAGCGGTTGTTCATTCTCGGTTCTCGGTTCCTCATTTCCCGGTTTTTTCGGCGCGATGAGGCGCATCGGCGCGCGACTTGCTTGACGCGGTTTCCGCGCGCCGGTAGCATTGCCCCTCATATGACAGCCCTCGTTTGGGTGCTCGCACTGCTCGCGGTGACGGCAATCCTGGTCGTGCCTCAACTCGCGTGGGGCATTGGCCGCGTTCGCGCGGTCGTTGCGGCCGTGTTGGCGGTGGTTTTGTTAGGCGGCGGCTGGTGGTTGCTCGAACGCGCGGCATTGCCGTTGGCCCCACCCGCGGAATGGTCCGCCGTCGGCTCCGTCTCCTCCGAAACGTGCGCGAAATGTCATCCCGATCATTACGATTCCTGGCATCGCACCTACCATCGGACGATGACTCGCGACGCGACGCCGGAGAACGTGAAGGGCGACTTCGATAACGCGGTTTACGAGTACCTCGGACAAAAAACCTGGTTGACGCGCGAAGGCGACACGTTCTTCATGAAGACCGTGGACGCGGATTGGGAACTTCGACGCGCGCAAATCGCGGGGCGCGGCGGCCAGACCGGGCCGCCGCAAAATGCGAAACTCCGCATCGATCGGTTGGTTGGTTCGCATTGGGTGCAAGAGTACATGCACCGCGACGGTACCGGCAAATTCAACCG
Source organism: Gemmataceae bacterium (assembly GCA_041495645.1). GTDB lineage: Bacteria > Planctomycetota > Planctomycetia > Gemmatales > Gemmataceae > JBGQCZ01. The sequence continues at coordinate 3,870 of JBGQCZ010000340.1, forward strand.
GTTGCCGGTTCTCTACCACATCGTTGAGAAGCGCTGGGTACACAGCCACGGGGCGTTTCTGGCGCCGGAGCCGAGCGATTTTTGGGCGAAGTGCCGCGGTTTCGCCTGGAATGATACCTGCCTTTACTGCCACAACACCGGGCCGACCAAGAACCCAATTCAAGGTTCACGCGGCGAGACTCTGGGTTACAAAACCGAGGTTGCGGAGTTGGGTATCTCATGCGAAGCGTGCCACGGTCCCGGCGCCGAACACGTAAGCCTCAATCAAAATCCCGCTCGTCGTTTTCAAGCGCGGTTTGCTGGCAACGGAGACCCTAGCGTTGTCCACCCGGAGCGACTGCCTGTCCATCGCCGCGACGAAATCTGCGCGCGCTGCCACGGCGCATTGGTGCCGAAAAATGAAATGTGGAACAAACGCACGCATCACGATCCCTTTATCGCGGGTCAGGAGCTTGGTAAGTTCAACCATTTTTTTCATTCCGAGGCCGAACAACACAAGCTTCTCGCCATGAATATCCGACCCGAAGACGAACCCGTTGACGGCCGCTTCTGGGCCGACGGCACCCCGCTTACCACCGCCCTCGAATACAACGGCATGGCTCTCTCGGCCTGTTACGAAAAAGGCCACGGCAAAATGAGCTGCCTCAGTTGCCATCAAATGCACGGCGACGACCCGAATTTCATGCTCAAGCCCGGCATGAAAACCAACGACGCCTGCTACCAATGCCACGACGACTACCGCGATCAGCTCGCATCGCACTCGCGCCATGCCGCCGATTCGTCGGGCAGTCTTTGCTACAACTGCCACATGCCGCACCAGGTTTATTCGCTGTTCACGACACATCGTTCGCATCGGATCCAGATTCCGGACGTGAAGGAGACCTCGTCGGCGGGCAAGCCGAACGCCTGCAATCTTTGCCATCTCGACAAGTCGCTCGGCTGGACGCAGGAGCAACTGGCGCGCTGGCCGAACCGATCGGGCAAACCGGTCACGAAACTCTCGGAAGAGGAAAAGACGATTTCCTCGGCCGTGTTGCTGCTGGCCCGCGGTGATGCCCGCAGCCGGGCGATCGTGGCTGCAGCGTTTTCCAATCCCGACGCGCAGCGGGCTTCGGGCAGCGATTGGTTTGGCCCGTTTCTGACGCGCTTGATGGACGAGGATCGCTATCCGATCGTGCGCTACCTGGCGCATCGCGGGCTGCGAACGGCGCACGGCGAAGCCGAAGCCGGGCCATACGATTACCTCGCCGCTGCGGCCGAGCGCGCCGCCCAAACGCGGGCGTTGCGACAGCGCTTCGACGCCCGGCCGATCGAACGCAAGATGCCGTTCCTGCCGCTGACGCCGGGCGGCTTGCCCGACGACGCCATTCTTAACCGCTTGCTGAAAAGCCGGCACGATCCCAACCTGACCATCAATGAATGATCCACTCGCGGACTTGCGTCAGCGCTTGGCCCGGCGGCACCATCTGCTCGGCTGGTGGGCGCTGTTGATTTTTCTGAGCCTGGGAATTGGCCTGGAAACACTGCACGGGTTCAAGATCGGCTTCTATCTCGATCGCGCCAACGAGGTGCGCCGCCTGCTCTGGACGCTCGCACACGCCCACGGCACGCTGCTGGCCCTGGTGAACATCGCCTTCGCGCTGGGCGTGACCCAGTTCGGCGTCTGGAGCGAACGGCGGCTCAAGGTAGCGTCGTTTTTTCTAATCGATGCGCTCGTGTTGTTGCCGGCCGGTTTCTTTCTGGGCGGAATCGGGCCGAGTGAAGGCGACCCATCGCTCGGCGTGTTGCTCGTGCCGATCGGAGCGCTGTTCTTGCTGGCGGGAGTTGGACTTGTCGCTTGGTCCGCGACGCTGAAAAGCAAACAAGAGTAATGTCCCCGCCAGGAATCGAACCTGGTCTACGACCTTCGCAAAGTCGCGTGCGGATCCGGCACACTCCGGGGACATCGGAAGAAAGGATGAAGGCGGAAGGAGGAAGGAGGAAGGAGGAATTTTTCATCCTTCCGCCTTCATCCTTCATCCTTTCTCCAAGGGGTGTTCGGGGGGAGTTGAACCCGCCACCTCGACTTTCACAGAGTCGCATGCCTGCCACGTACACCACGAACACCATCGATCTCGGAAGGATGAAGGCGGAAGGATGAAGGATGAATCGGAATTTCAGCCTTCATCCTTCCGCCTTCGTCCTTCCAGAAGTGCCCCGACCAGGAGTCGAACCCGGAACGTCTCGTTCGAAGCGAGGCGTGATTTCCGTTTCACCATCGGGGCAAGCGGAAGGTGAGGGAGTCGAACCCTCATCACCACGCGGGTGAACCACGTTAGCACCGTGGCCCGGCCAGCCGTATCCGGCTACCTTCCATTCAGAAGTCA
>JBGQCZ010000341.1:0-6228 GCA_041495645.1 Gemmataceae bacterium
CGATGCCGAACGACAGCCCATGTTGCCCGGTCACCGAACGCAAGGCGGAGCGCAGCTTCATGTCCTTGGCCTTGAGTGAAACGGCCATGTCGGTCGGGTCGCCGATGTTGAACAGCGCGTTATGATCGAGCACGATGGTCGCCTTGGCCTGATCGCTGAGTTGCTGCAGCACCGTGCCCAACGGTTGTTCGCTGACCTCCAGCGTGACGGCGTGGTCCAGGGCCTTCTTGAGGACTTCGGCGGGTGTTTCTTTGCGAGCCCCTTCCTTGCCGGCGGGGTTGGCGAGAATTGTGGGTGGAAGAGCGAACGCGAGGATCAAAGCGAAGCGTGACATGCGATGTTCTCCGTGTGAATTCAGCAGACTTTGTCCGCCCTTCTCGATTCTAAGTCACAGGCGGGCCGAAAGCGAGATGACGTTGCCGAATGTATTGGTTGTGGCGAAAAGGCGCGGCGTGACGGTTTGACGGGGAGAAAGTGCAGAAGGTGGTGCAAGGTAGCCGATAATTCCTATCGACACGGCCGGCGCTCGTGGGCGGTCCGCATTTGGCGGAAGATGGCGAAGGCCGGCAAGGGAGTGAGGCTTCCCATGCACCTCGGCAATCGACGACTGGCCTGGCGCGCGACGTGGCTCGTGGCCGGCCTCTGCCTTGTTGGAGCGGGCTGTCAATCGGCGCCGATCATGCCCAACATGGCGCCGGCCGACGTGCCGCGCGAAACGCAGAAAGTGACCCTGCCGCCGTACGTCGTCGAGCCGCCCGACATCTTGCAGATCGAAGCGGTGGTGTTGAAATTGAACGATGAAGGCGAGCTGGTGAGCAGTGAGCGCCCGCGCCCGCTGTGGCCGCAAGCGGTGACCGGTCAGTTCCTGGTACGGCCCGATGGCACGGTGGGGCTTGGAGTTTACGGCTCCGTGCAAGTGGCCGGGCTGACGCTGGAACAGGCGCGCGAGTCGATTCAGGGCTTTCTGGGTTATGTAACCGGGCTGAGGCCAAAACTGTTGGCGGTGGCGGTGGACGTGGTACAGTTCAATAGCAAGACCTATTATGTCATCACGGACGGCGCCGGCTTTGGCGAAGGCGTGAACCGCTTCCCGATCACCGGAAGCGAAACGGTGCTGGACGGCATCAGCCAGATTCAAGGCTTGCCGCAAGTGGCGTCGAAACGCCACGTATGGGTGGCGCGGCGCGGGCCAAACTGCGGGCCGGAACAAGTGCTGCCGGTGGACTGGTGCGCGATCACGCGTTACGGCGACATTCAGACGAATTACCAATTGTTGCCGGGCGACCGCATTTACGTGATGGCGCAGCCAATTATTCGCGCCAACAACTGGTTGCAGAAGGTCTTGGCGCCGATCCAGCAGGGTCTGGGCATCACGTTGCTCGGCAGCGAAACGGTGAACTCGATCAAGGGCATTCGGTAACGTGGGCGCAAAGCGGCAAGCCGCGAATCCTATGAGAGAATCGTCATGCGAAGCATCGTCGGTCTGAGCGTAATGGGCCTTTTTGCATTCGGCATCGCCGAGGGGCGCGCGCAGTATCCGGGCTATCCCGGAGACCCCAATAGCGGCAGCGGCGGCGGCTACGGAAATCCGGGTTTGTACGGTGGCGGATTGAATCCGTACTTGAACCTGCGCGGCCGGGGCGGCCTCAATGCGGCGACGAATTATTACAACTTCGTGCGGCCATACACGGGCGGAACATACGGGAATGCGTTTGTGCCTTCGGGATACGGCACTCCGGCGGTGCGACGATCGTTGTTCCCCAATCTTCGTCCGGTTTACGACGAGGACCCGACGACTCAGAAGTTGGAAGAAGACAAGAAGGGCATAATGCGAACGGAAATGCCGCCAGCCGGCCATGGCGCCGGGTTCATGAATCAAATGAATTTCTTTGGCCAGCTGCAAGGGTCGGGCGCAGCCGCGGGTCGTCGGACACGCTGACGAAGCGAATCGAATCGAGCAGCCGGTACTTCGGGCATAGAATCAGGGGGCCCAGACGTGGAGACGATCAGCCGCAAGACGCGAGGCCGTTTGAAGTGGTGGACGGCAGCGGCCGCCCTGGTCGGCTTCGTCGTGCCGGTTGCGGGCCAACCCGCCGACCAATTGACGCTGCCGGCCCGGCCGGTCTCGACCGCGCCAGGCGCCTGGCCCGACTATCCACAGCCTGCCGGTTCCAACTTTGGCGCTTCGGATTCTTCATCGGAAAGTCTGCCGCGATTCGATCCCACCAAGCCGGCGGGTCGCGTGACCACCTCACCGAACCTGCCGTCGTTCGCTGGCTTCGGCGCTGCTCGTCCAGCGCTGGGACAGTCCATTAGCCCGACCGGCGCACTTCTTCCGGCATCGACGGGGTACAACAACGCATCGCCCTGGGAGCGTTCGCCGCGCGATTTCGGCAACGGCTGGAAAAACTTCGTCAGTCAACAAATCACCGGCATGCCCGCCGCATCGCTCGCCGCCCCGCGTTCGGCTTCGGCCGGTCCCCGGCCCGACTGGAATTGGAACGGCTACGAAGGCTACAACCGCGGCCGACCCACTCCGACCGGTCCGACGGTCGACGGCGCGAGCGCCGCTGACCTGGCGCCGTTCATGAAGTATTCGCATCTGTGGCGGCCGGCAGGCCAGAGCACGGTCACTCGGCCCAATGCGGTCGCGGGTCAAAACGACGGTCTCACCGCCGCCGGCTTCAACTCGGTGAACGACGTCAACTCAAAATGGAGCGGCTACGGCGCGACCAATAATCCGACGTCGGCAAAACCACCCGAAGCGGGGCAGGTTCATTTCCATGCTGCTCCACCCGAATCGCGGCCCCCTGCTCCGCTGCCGCCGCTAATGGCCCCGGCTCCGCTAGTTTCCAACACGCCTGCACCGGTCAATTTCGTTCCAGCGCCGGCTGAAGGCGCCAATCGACTGCATTTGCAGGTCCGCGAAAAGATCTCGCAGATTTGCAGCAACCGCTGCCGAAACCTGGTTGTCGAAATGATCTCGCCAATTCGGCTGCGCATAGCGTTCTTGGTCAAAGATCAAACGGAAGCCGACATGTTGACGAATTTGCTAGGGAGCATACCGGAATTGGCTCCGTACAAAGTCGACTTTGAGGTGCAAATCGGTCAGTAGGATTCGGCCTGCCAAATTGGCAGGCTAGGTCGGCACAGCTGGAGTTGTTATGCCCATTGACGGTAAGATTCCGGCAAGCCCTCGCAAAGCAGTAAAACCAACTGCGTGCAGGTCTTGGGCCAATTAGAATCCAAATCCGATGTAATCCGCACATCCCGACGAAAACGGCACGGTATAATAGGAATGTAACCCCTACCTTGCGGCGAACTTTTTCCATTGGCCTCGCCTCTGGTAAGTATTGCCGAACCGCATTTCCCGCGGCCGCCCATTCGAACGTTGGCAGGGGCGGAAGAGGCTACCGGAATGACATCGGCTGAGGATCACCGGCCATGAAACGGAACAGCAAGGGCCAGGGGATGGATTCCCGGCGCAAGAGCTACGCACCCAGCGAGGCCTCGCACCGGAACCGTCCCGCCCCACAGGAACACCCCGCGGTTCACATGTCGGCCGACGAAGCGCACGACGAAACTGCCGAGCGCCCCGATTCGGACCACGGTGTGGACGACGCGCTGGGTTTGTATCTGCGCCAGATGGGAATGATCCCGCTGCTGAAGCGGGACGAAGAACTCGCCATGGCGCGGCGACTCGAAACCGCGCGCCAACGCTATCGCAGCGCCGCTTTTCTCAGCCCCGCGATCCTGCGCCGCATCCATCAGACCTTCACCCGCGTGGTCGAAGGGCAGATTCAAATCGACCCGACCATCGACGTCGTGGTGAGCCTCAATCTGACGCGCGATTGCATCCAGAAGCGCATGCCCACGCACCTGCGCACGCTCGGTCAACTGCTGAAGAAGCACGAAGAGGCGTTCGCCGAATACCTCCGGGCGCGTTCGACCGACGAACGGCACGAGATGCGCCGCAAGCGCCTGAAACTCCTGCGCAAGGCGAGCCGGCTGGTTGCCGAATTGTCGCCGCGAACCGAGCTGGTGGAACGTTGGCATCAGGAGATGCTCGGGCCGGTCGAGGAACTTTCGGCGCTGGCCCGGCGCTTGGCGGTGTCCGGTCTGCGCGGCGAGCGGGCCAAGGGCAGCAAGCGGTTGCGCGACGAAATGTCGAAACTCCAAGCGACGACTACCGAGTTGAAGATGCTGGCGCGCGTGCTGGCCGAGCGGCGGCGCTGCTATCAAAAGGTCCGCCGCGGACTGGCGGAAGCGAACTTGCGATTGGTCGTATCGATCGCCAAGCGCTATCGCGGCCGCGGGTTGCCGTTCGCCGACCTGATTCAAGAAGGCAATCGCGGGTTGATGCGGGCGGTGGATAAATACGAGCACCGCATGGGCTTCAAGTTCGGCACCTACGCCACCTGGTGGATTCGCCAGGGCATTCAGCGGGCGCTGCACGATCACGGCCGAACGGTTCGCGTGCCGTGCCATCAGATCGGCGCCCTGGCCGCGATTGAGCGGGCACGCGTGGAGCTCACGGGCAGCATCGGCCGCGAACCGACGGTCGAGGAAATCGCCGCGAAGCTTGGCGCGAAGGTGGACGAGACTCGTTCGCTTCGGGTAGTGGGTCGTCACCCGGTGAGCCTGCACGATCCGGTCGGCGACGACGGGGAACGGGCGCTCGAGGATTTCCTGAGCGACACGAACGTGACGAATCCGGGCGATCACGTCGACAACCTGCTCCTGCGCGAGCGGTTGACCGAAGTGTTGCGGTCGCTGGCGCCGCGCGAACGCGAGGTGATCGAACTGCGCTTCGGCCTGGTGGACGGCCACCCGAAGACGCTCGATGAAGTGGCCCGGGTCTACAACATCACCCGCGAACGCATCCGCCAGATCGAAGCCCGCGGCCTGCTCAAGCTACGACACGCGAGCCGCAGCTCGCGGCTTGAGCCGTTCACGGAAGAGCCCCGGCGGAAAGCGTAATCGATTCGTAGAACGGAATTCATTCCGTTCTCTTCGTTTCACCGCGCGGAATAAACTCCGGAATTCATTCCGTTCATTTCGTTTCGCCAAATCCACGTAGAACGGAATGAATGCCGTTCTACTTTAGACTCGACTATTGGGGCTTGTCGAAGGTATTCGCTTCGAGTTTCTCTCCGAACTTGAATTCGCTCAGTTCCATTTCGACCAGTTCTTTGCCGTCGCGATGGACGCCGATCTTGCCGAAGATCTTGGTGCCGTTCACGTCCTTGAAATCGGAAAAAAGAAACTCGTACTTCTTTTCCTCGGCGCCGTCGGGATCCTTGATTTGGGATTCGCTCTTGAGCGGCAGGCCGGTCTTGGTGTCGAAGAAAATGCTGATGTCGGGCCGTTGCTTGCGCGAGATGCGGAGAATGGCGGCCGGCGTGTCGTTGACCTTGCCCTCGCCGCCGTGTGTCAATTCAACGTCCTTCTGTCCCACCAATTTGGCCAGATTTCCGGACATCCGAATCGCCAAAAAGAACTGCTGCATGACGGACTGAATCTCCTTCGGTGCTTCTTCAACCTTGTTGCGCTGCGAGTCCTTGAGCCACATTTTGTCGCCGTTCATGACTATCAGCGCTTGTTGCATTTGACCGCCAACCATGACGGTTATGTCCATACGAAGCCGATCGAATTCCTGCATTGTGAGATCGAACGAGAATTCGATGCTCATGCCGCCTTCGGTTGCCTTGGCTTTGCCTTTGATGGTGGCAACGTTGATGCCGGCCGCCTTGTCGGCGCCGCCGATGGCGTTGACGGCTTTGTCGAGAAGTTCCTTCACGGCGGTGCTGTCGTCCGCCTGGGATTTTGCCGCCAGGGCCAGGGCCGCACAGACGGCCAGCATTGCAAATTTGCGCACGGGAAGTCTCCGGAATGGAAAATGGGTCTTGCCGGGTTATTCGCGAAGGAACGCAAGCCATTTTAGCCTTGGCAGCGACCAAGTGCGAGTCCAATCCCCGTCAAGAATCTCGTGCAAAGCCGCCAAGCCGCCAAGATTCTTGGCGGCTTGGCGGCTTTGCGCGAGATCCGCCGATTCGCCTAAATCCAGGACGCGGATTCCCGAAAGACCTCATGCGGCGTTCTCTCTTGTCCGACGAAAATCGCTTCGAGACCTCCTCATGCCTGCCACGATCACTTGCGGTACGTGTGCCACGAAATTGAAGCTGCCTGAGAATTCCCCGACGCAGACATTTCAATGTCCCAAATGCG
>JBGQCZ010000342.1:0-6218 GCA_041495645.1 Gemmataceae bacterium
ATTTACCTCGATGAAGTAGAACTTGTTGTCCGGGTCGACGAGGAACTCGCAGGTGCCGGCGTTTTCATACTTGGCGGTCTTAACTAGGCGCACCGCCGAATCGCAAATGGACTGGCGCACCGATGCCGGTAGGTTCGGCGCCGGCGATTCTTCAACCAACTTCTGGTGCTTGCGCTGCATGGAGCATTCGCGTTCCCAAAGATGGACGACGCGGCCGTTCCGGTCGGCCAGGACCTGCACTTCGATATGGCGAGCGATTTCCAGATACTTTTCGAGATAGACGCTGCCGTCCTTGAAGGCTGCCTCGGCTTCCTGACGGGCGGCCTTGAGTCCCGCGATCAGGCTGATGTCGTTGCGGGCAATGCGCATGCCCTTGCCGCCGCCGCCGGCCGACGCCTTGATAAGCACCGGATAGCCGGCTTCCTGTGCGAACGCCATGGCTTGCTGGTCGGTTTCGATCAACCCCGCGCTGCCGGGAACGACGGGCACGCCGGCCTGTTTCGCCATCTTCCGTGCTTCGTTCTTGTCGCCGAGCTTGCGCATGGCGTCTTCGCTCGGACCGATGAATTCAATTCCGCAAGCGCGGCACATGTGAGCAAAGTCGGCCTTTTCCGAAAGGAAGCCGTAGCCTGGATGAATGGCGTTCACGTTGGCCAGTTCGGCCGCTTTGATGATATTGGCGGGCTTGAGATAACTTTGAGCCGAAACTGCTGGCCCGATACAAATGGCCTGGTCCGCGAGCTTCAGGTACGGAGCGCCGCGATCCGCTTCCGAATAAACCGCGACGGCCTCGATGCCCATGTCGTGACAGGCACGAATAATCCGCAGCGCGATTTCCCCGCGGTTCGCGATGAGTATGCGTTGAAACATCAAACCGGCTTTCGGTCTCGGAATCAGTTCATCGCTACGTCGGGTCAACCCGGAATAGCACGCTGCCGTATTCGACCGGGTCCTGGTTTTGGACGAGGATCTCGGCAATCGTGCCGCTGCAGCCGGCCGTGATTTCATTGAACATTTTCATTGCTTCGATCAGGCCGACGACTGTTGCGGCCGTCACCCGGGAGCCGACTTTGACGAATGGCTCTGCTTCGGGATTGGCTCTGGCATAAAAGGTGCCGATCGCCTCGCTTTTGATGTCAATGAGGTTGCTGGCCGGCTTTGCGGGCGCTGCCGCGGAACCGGGGGCGGGCGCATGTGTCGCTGCGGGCATAGCCATTGGCATGGCGGAAATCACTCCGCGCGGACCGCGCCGCAGCCGCAGTTGGCCGGTTTCGATTTCCAGCATGATCTCGCTCAGATCGTGCAAGCTCATTACTTCGGCCAGTTGCCGGATCGCCGCCACGTCGAATGGCTGACCGGCCACCGGCAGTTCGTCGTTGGCCACTGGTTCCCTCGCTCTCAATTCAACGCGAATACGCGCGCTGGGTCTTTTGGCACGCTCGTCAGCACTTCGCAACCGTCCGGCGTGACCAGCACGTCGTCTTCAATGCGAATGCCGCCCCAGCCGCTGAAATAAATGCCCGGTTCGACGGTCGTGATCATCCCGGCTTCGTAAACATCGACCGAATTGGGCCGCGTGAACGGCCCTTCGTGAATCTGCAGGCCGAACCCATGACCGAGTCCGTGGTTGAATTGATCGGCGAGTCCTTCGGATTCGAAATAGGCCCGAACGGTGCGGTCCACGTCGTCGGCCTTCACGCCCGGCCGAATGGCTTGCAGGGCCATTTTCTGGGCCGTCAAGACGGTGGTATACAGTTTCTCCAACCGGCTTTCAACCTTGCGCTCCATGTGCCCCGTCACGATCATCCGCGTCAAATCGCTCTTATAGAACCGCCCATTCGCGCCCCAATCAAGCAACAGAAAGCCGGCTTCATCCACCCGCCGATCCGTCGGCGGCACATGCGGCAATGCCGACCGGTCGCCGATTCCAACCAGAGTTGGAAAGGCCGTGCACTTTCCGCCGGCCCGGCGAACGTAGCTTTCCATCGCGTCCACCAGCGACTTTTCCGTGTCGCCCGGTTGCAGCATGGCCAGGAACATCGCAAAGCTCTTCTCGGCAAATCCGATCGCTTCCCGAATCTGCTCGATTTCCGATGTATCCTTGATGCGACGCAGCGATTCCACCATGCCCGCCTTGGCGCACCATGACAGCGACGGGGCCAATTCTCGCAACTTCTCTGCATCCGCGAGCGTGACATGATTCGCTTCCAACCCAACGGATCGCGCGCCCAGTTTCATCAACGCGTCCGACACCGCTTGCAAAATCGTGCGATCCGGCTTGCGAATGATCGCATCGAGTCCGGGACACTCCTCGGCGATCTGCGCCTCATAGCGGCCATCGCTCACCAAAATCGCCCGCTTTGGATTCAGCAACAGCCAGCTCGAGTCGCCGCTAAAGCCCGTGAGATACGTCACATTCAGCGGATTGCCAACGGCCAGCAGGTCGAGTTTTGCAGGCTTGAGGGCGCGGATCAACTTTTGCCGACGCCGGGCGGGATGGTCCACGTCCACGCTCCGAAAAAGAGTATGGTGATGGGGAGTTATGCTACAAGAAACCGACGCGTAGCGTCAGCCCCCGCGTGACTCCGCTTGACCGGTGCGAGCAGGAATCGATAAACTTGCGGAGGTGAGTTTGTAAGGAGTGATGCGTTCTGTGATGCCGAAAGGCGAAGAGACCGAGAAGAACGAGCCGGACCACCGAGCCTCCGCCAGTGCCGACCCGCCCCTGTCGCGAGCGAGCGCGGGGCGACTGAGTCTGTACCTGCGTTGCCTGGAAGGGCTCGAACGCGAAGGCGCTCAAAAGGTGTCGAGCGGCCAGCTCGGCGACGCGCTCGGCGTGAGCGATGCCCAGGTTCGTAAGGACCTCGCTTGCCTCGGCAATCTGGGCCAGCCCGGCATCGGCTATTCGACCGCCGACCTGGTCACCGCCATCCGCAAAGCCCTAGGTCTGGATCGAGACTGGAGCGCGGTGCTGGTTGGCGTCGGCAATCTGGCCCGCGCTTTGCTCAAGTACCGCGGCTTTCAACAACAGGGCTTCCGAATCGTCGCTTTGTGCGACAACGACCCCGCCAAAGTCGGCCAGCCCATCGAAAATCTGCCTGTAACCTCGCTCGACAAAATTGCCGAAAAAATCCGCAGCGCCAATATCGAACTCGGCATTCTCACGGTGCCAGCCGAGGCGGCTCAGAGCGTCGCGGATCAACTAGTCGCGGCCGGCATTCGCGGTATACTGAACTTCGCTCCAACGGTCTTGAAACTGCCGCCCGGCGTCAGCCTGGTGACGGTCGATTTGGCCATCCAGTTGGAGCAATTGGCTTTCCTGGTCCAATGGTCGGCGCACGAACGCTGACGATTTACCCGGTAGTGTAACGGTAGCACAAGAGATTTTGGCTCTCTTTGTCCAGGTTCGAATCCTGGCCGGGTAGTTGAAAGTTCGCGAAAACAGTCATCAGGTCCGTCCTGTGCTTCGCCGCTAACTATAACGATTCCCGGTGAGGTCTTCGCCTCGAAATCGGTGTGCATCCATACCTGGAATCGTGACAACCATGACTCGATCTATTCGTCGAATCGTATCCGTGGCAGTTCTTTTTCTGGGTTCCTTATCTGCGAGCCGCGCCATGGCGGCGGACAAGCCGTTCGCGACATTCGTCGACAATTACTACGCCGCGACTTTTGCCTGGGACCCAACTCAGGCGACCTATGCCGGTATTCACAACTTCGACGACCGGTTGGCGGATTTCAGCGCCGCTAATATCGCCCGCCGGGCCGCGACCCTCAAACAAATGCAAGAGGGATTGGCAGCCCTACGCGGCGGAAAACTCTCCGCTGACGATGCCATCGACGCCGACGTCCTGGATCACGCGATTCGCGCCGAGTTGCTCGAACTTGAAACCGTGCGCGACTGGAAGCGCAACCCGATGCTGTATCTCGGCAAACCCGCCGAAGCGATCGATATGCTGATGAAGCGCAAGTTCGCTTCGCCGGCCGTGCGGCTCAAGTCCGTCATCGGCCGATTGAAGGCCGCCCCGGCGCTGATCGCGGCCATGCGGGCCAACGTCGAAAATCCGCCCAAAGAGTTTACCGACATCGGAATCATCATCGCCAAAGGCTCAGTTGGGTTTTTCCAATCCGATCTGGCGGTCTGGGCGAAGGAAGCCGCGGGCACTGACATCAAACTTTTTGCTGAATTCGAGGCTGCCAACAAACCCGTCATCGAAGCGATCGTCAATGCCGCGAAATGGCTCGAAGACGACCTGTTGCCGCGCTCGAAAGGGAACTATGCCATCGGCTGGGATGCGTTTCTCAAAAAGCTCGAAACCGAGGAAATGCTCGATATTCCGCTCGACAAGCTGCTGGCCATTGGCGAAGCGAATCTGAAACGCGATCAGGAAGCGTTCGTGGCCACCGCCAAGAAAATCGACCCGAAGTTGCCGGCGGCAAAGGTGCTCGCCCTGCTCACCGAGGATTACCCGCAACCGCAAGACCTGGTCGCCGCCACGCGCGCGACCATCGAACAGACGCGGCGATTCCTCGTTGAACAGAAGATCATCACATTGCCTTCCGAAGTCCGCCCGACGATCGCCGAGACGCCGCCATTTATGCGCACCGGCGGATTCGCGTCGATGGACACGCCCGGCGCTTTTGAAACCAAGGCGACCGAGGCGTACTACTACGTGACGCCGCCAGAGAAGGATTGGGAGCGCCGGCGGCAGATCGAACACATGCGGCAATTCAACCGCACCGGCATGGATATCATCACCATCCACGAGGCGTTTCCCGGCCACTACGTGCAGTTTCTTTATTCGAAGCAATATCCGACGAAGGTGCGGAAACTCTACACGTGCGGCACGAACGTCGAAGGCTGGGCGCATTACACCGAGCAAATGATCGTGGACGAGGGCTTCGGCAATCGCGACCCGAAAGTGCGTCTGGCCCAATTGAGCGAAGCGCTCTTGCGCGATTGCCGCTACGTGGTCGGCATCAAGCAGCACACCGAAGGCTGGACGGTCGAGAAGGGAAAGAAGTTCTTCGTGGAGCAAGGCTTCATCGAGCCGGAAGTGGGTTTCCAAGAATCGCGCCGCGGAACCTACAACCCGACCTATCTCTATTACACGTTGGGCAAGCTGCAGATCTTCAAACTTCGCGAGGATTGCAAAAAGGCGAAGGGCGCCGACTTCAACTTGCAGACATTCCACAACGACTTCGTGCGCCAGGGCGGGCTGCCGATCAAACTGATTCGCCGCATCATGCTGCCAGGCGATACCGGCCCGACGCTCTAATGCAAGCGAGCCCTTTCAACAAGTCGACCCGACCTGTTGAAAGGGGGTGTTTGACCGCTCAGTTATCAAACTTACCGATCAGTTCCGTCGCCCACTTGATTGCTTCAGGCTGGCCGTACAGCATGATTGACATGCTCGTTCGTTCCGGCACGATACGCAATGCGTTCTTGCCGAATTTCTTCGCGGCGGCCGCTTCCACCGCACGGACGAGATCTTCGGGATCCAGCGTTTTGAGCTTGAGGACGATGCTCTGGTTCGCTTTATCGGGCTTTACGGTCACCCCTTCGACAGCCTTGTCGGCTTTCAACGCGTCGAGTTCGGCCTGAAGCTTCTTGATATGCTGTTCCAGATCGGCGGAATACTTGGTCTTCTCTTCAAAAATCGCGTCGCGTTTGCTCTGGTCATTGAGCGCGGCGGCGGCTTTCTTTTCCGCCGTGAGCGCATTGAGCTTTTGTAGTTCAGCCCGCGCGTCGTTGGCGGCTCGCCTTTCTGCTTGAAGTGCATCCTGGTCTCTTTGGTTTTCCGCCAGCAATCGCAGTGCGTGAAGGCGCTTGACGGCATCGGCGTCCGAGCCTTCAACGGCACGGAATAGGTCGACCGATTGTTTGAGGTCATCGGTTCGATCCACGTGGAGCTGCTGGTTGGCCGGGCGCTTGTAGACATACACTCGGTAGACCGCGTTGCTGGACGGTTTCACGCCTTTGGTTTCGGCCAATCGAACGTAGTCGTCCGGACTCAGCGTCATCTCCATTGTGCCGCTGAATTCCCAGCCGGCGGCGGCCGCGAGCCTCAGGCGTTTGGTCGCATCGGCAAGCCCTTTGGGCGGCGCGCCCGCGGCAAACGGCTCGAACTTGAACATCCACGGTGATTTTTGCTCGGCCGGCGGGGCCTTCACAATCGCATCGCCGTACAGGTCCAACGCTTCGGCGGCAACATCTC
>JBGQCZ010000343.1:0-6213 GCA_041495645.1 Gemmataceae bacterium
AGATGATCGGGCTGGGCTGGCGCGGCAACAAGTACGGCGACCGGCTCACGCTCGACAAAGACGGCAACGAACTGCGCGTGCCGAACGGGCAGGGGCCCGGCGCCAGTCACGGCGCCGGGCATGCGTTCACAATTACCGTGCGCGACCGCTCGCACCCAATTACCAAGGGCATGCCCATCGAATGGCTTCACGCCCAGGACGAGCTTTATCATGGCTTACGTGGACCCGCACAGAACATGCATCTTTTGGCCACCGCCTATTCCGACAAGAAACAAGGCGGCACGGGCGAATACGAGCCGATGATTTGGACCGTTTCCTACGGAAAAGGGCGAGTATTTCATACGCCGATGGGCCACGCGATGGATGCAATGCGTTGTGTTGGATTCATTGCGACGCTGCAACGCGGAACTGAATGGGCCGCAAACGGCGAGGTATCAATCCCGTTGCCCGAGAACTTCCCGAGTGCTGAAAAAACCAGCAGCGTGCCCGCGAAGTAGACGTCGAATATTGCCGCAATCCGAACGGCCCGGAAGCGAATAAGATACTGGCGGTGAAGCGATTCGCTTTGCCGGCTGGAATGAGGCATCGGATTTCGATGACCAACGAACACACGGAACATGAAGAGCACTACTCGGCTGCCCCGCTGCCCGTGGCGGCAACTGAACCGCCTGAAGCATTGAACGACCGTTTACGCCGGCTGGAAGCGGCTCTCGCGGCTATTCAAGACACGAAACTCATGGAAGACCGCCTGCTTGAGCGCGTCATCCACCGCATCGATCGGACCCCAACGAACGGCAACGGGCAAGCTTCCGATCATGCCGCGGCTGCCGCCATGCTCGACGCCGGCAGCAGATTGCTCCCAGGAGCAATGCGGGTCCTCGGTTCGCAAATCGGCGCCGCGACCAGTCCGACTGCTCCGCCTTCGAACGGCTTGTTATCGGCTCAGTCATGGCTGTTGACCGACCTACTGCAAGAGATTCGCACGTTCTTCGTGATGTTCGTCGACCATCGGTATCGGACGAGTTGGCTGGCGAAGCTCATTCCACCGATGGCATTCGTGATTTTCGTCCTGTCTTGGATCTTCATGCATGGCAGCGTGATATTCATCGGCAGCCTGCTCGACTACACGCTGGATTTCTTCCTGGCGATCCTCGTTTACAAGACACTGCAGCGCGAAGCGGCTCGCTATCGCATTGCGGTCGCTGGTCTTCCTCCGAGGCAATAGCTCCCGATGATTCGGCTCGGGGTCAATATCGATCACGTGGCCACGGTTCGGCAGGCACGCCGGGCCAATGAGCCGGAACCCGTCGCGGCGGCGCTATTGGCAATGCTCGGTGGGGCCGATTCCATCACCGTTCACCTCCGCGAAGACCGCCGCCATATCCAGGATCGCGACGTGCGCTTGCTGCGACCACTCGTTCCGCGACTGAACCTGGAAATGGCTTGCACCGACGAGATCATCGAGATCGCTTGCGATGTGAAGCCCGACGAAGCCACGCTGGTGCCGGAAAAACGCCAGGAGTTGACCACCGAAGGCGGCCTCGACGTGGTGAACCATAAAGCGGCGGTGGCCGACACCGTAAAGCGCTTAGTCGCGCAGGCCATCACCGTTTCGCTGTTCATCGATCCCGACCCGAAACAGGTGGTAGTGTCGAAGGCGGTCGGTGCGCAAGCGATTGAGTTCTGCACTGCTCGCTATTCCGAGGTTCTCATCGAGACTGAGCGGGAAATGGAACTCGAAAAACTGCGCCAAGCCACTGCTCAGGCCCTTGGGCTTGGGCTGCACGTGCACATGGGGCACGGCTTGAACTACACGAATGTTAAGCCAATCGTGCGCATCCCTGGCGTGGAAGAATTAAACATCGGTCATAGCATCGTTGCCCGAGCCGTGCTGGTCGGTTTCGAGCGCGCTGTGCGCGAGATGAAAGAAGCCATGACCGAGCATTTCCCGATGACGCGGAAATAGGTCTGCTCACGCTGGCCGCGGCGGATAGTCGGTCGGAATGACCATGCGTTCAATCTGCCTGCCATTTCGAAGGAAATTCACCGTCGACGGCACGCCAACCGGCAATGTCGTCAGCAGCTTGTGCAACTCATCTACATTGATCGCCGGCAGATCGCCGAACGTAACGAGGATGTCGCCTTCCTCCAGACCCGCGTCATCGGCCGGGCCATTCGGTTCCACCGCCAACAATTCCACTCCTGTCTTTTGCTCCAAATCGAGATTCGGCGCGATCGGCACCGTGCGGACGTGCAGTCCCAAGTAGCCGCGGACGACCCGCCCGTGTTGTAGCAATTGCGGCAGAATGTGTTTGGCCATGTTGACTGGTATGGCGAAGCAAAGGCCCTGAGCGGGCTGGATCACGGCGGTGTTGATCCCGATCACATTGGCCAGGCTGTCCACGAGCGGGCCGCCGCTATTGCCGGGATTGAGTGCGGCATCGGTTTGAATCACGTTGTCGACCAAATGGCCGGTGATGCCGCGGAGCGTACGGCCGGTGGCGCTGACCACTCCCGCAGTCACAGTCGATTCGAAGCCCAAAGGGCTGCCGATGGCTACGACCAGTTGACCGACTCGCAGTTTTGCCGAATCGCCGAACGGCGCAAACGGCAGATTGCGCTCTTCAGCCCGGACCACGGCCAGATCCGACCAGGGATCGGCGCCGACAACCCGCCCGCTCATTTCACGTCCATCATTCAGGCGGAGGCGCACGCGCTCGTGCTCGCCGACAACGTGGTGGTTGGTGAGCAGGAAACCGTCAGGCGTGAACAGGACACCCGAACCGCTGCCTCCCCGGCGGACGTCGCCGGCCCGGAGATTGACCACGGCCGGCCGGAGTCGTTCCGCCACTCGCATGACGACGTTGGAAAACGCATCCAGCGCCTCGGCCTCTTCGGAAGGGTCCGGTTTGTCCGGTAATTCACCGCCGCCGCCGGCCCCATTGCTGATGAAATGCTGCCAGAATCGTGACGCCATGGATGTCCCTCCTACGGGTGTCGCTCCATTCTACGCAGGGGTAGCAAGTGGACGCTCCATCCGATACCGTCGGAAATGGCGTTACAATCGTCGCGGCCGGTAATTCTCGCCGGGATTTCCTAGTCGGTCAGGTCGAGCCGTCTTCCAAAACACAATGAAACTCATTTTAATGACGCTCCATGCTTCGATCCGCGTATGATAGGTCTTCCCATGAACGCCACCGACACGCTAGTTCTGGACTATTTAGGTGCCCGGGCGGGATTCACCGCCAATCAGATCGATCATCTCCAGGGCTGGTGGAACGCCGCCCGCAACGGCGTCGAACCGCTGTGCGTATTTCTGCTGCGTCACGAATTGCTCAGCGAATCGACCGTTCAATTGTTTCGCCAGATCGCCGGCGGGTACCTTGCTACGCCGCTCGGCTACACGCTCGTGGACCGACGCGAGCTCGATGAGTTCCGCCGCCGACTCCCCGATGTCGCCCAATCCGGCGACGAAGATGGCGTTCCCGACACGGTGTCGCTGCTCGCGGGCCACGACACGGCCAAGGACAACGAGCCTTCGCGGGCCGAAGCTTGCGACAACACGCCGCCGCCGCGCGTCGGATCGCTGCTCGGCAAGTACCTGCTGACCGACTGGATCGGGAAGGGGGCCAATGGAGTGGTCTTCAGAGCTCTGCACCCGACGCTGCAAATCCCGGTCGCAGTCAAGGTGTTGCACCAACTAGCAGACGGGTCAATTCGAGCGAATCAATTGAAGGCCGAGGCAGGACTCCTGGCGATGCTGAACCATCCCAACGTAGTGCGTCTTTACGACTTCGAAGCCGATCCGCAGTATCCTTTCCTGGTTTTGGAAAATGTCAACGGGCCAAATCTTGCCGAACTCATCGAGCATTGCGGAAGGCTGCAGCCGACACGCGCGGTGCGCGTCCTCAAACAGTTGGCGGACGGGCTCGCTGTCGCCCATCGGCTGGGAATCATTCACCGCGACATCAAGCCCGCCAACGTCCTATTCACCCGACTTGGCGAAGTAAAGCTGACAGATTTGGGCCTTGCCGCGGTTGTGAATGGTTCCGGCCAGGTCGGAGAATCGCCGGTTCCGGCCGACGCTCGGGTTGGTACCGCGAATTACATTGCACCGGAGATGATCGGCTCCACTTCGCCGCCCGACAAACGTTGCGACATCTATTCCCTGGGGGCCACGCTGTATCACGCCCTGACCGGCAAACCGCCGTTCCAAGCCGATTCGACCTGGGAAGTGATCGAAAAACAGGTCAAGAGCCCGCCGCCGTGTCCGCGCGAACAAGTACCCGATCTGTCGCCGGATTTGTCCGATCTGGTCGTGCGAATGATGGCCAAGGACCCGGCGAACCGGCCAGCGAGCATTGAAGCGTTGCGGCAAGAATCGGCGCTAAGCTGTCCAAGCGAGACGTCGAGTGATCTTGGCGGAGGGCATAATAGCTCTATCTGGCGGCGGATGTTGGGGAAACTGCGCTGGAGAGACGCACGCCGGCAATCGGCGTAAGAGTGAAAACTTCGGCTTAATTCACCTGTGCGCGCAGAAAGCGATTGGGTATTATCCCGCCGAATGGTCTTTCGTCGCTCAACCATGCCGAAGCGACGCCTTCCGACTCGTCGAAACAAGGAGGTTTCCCTTGCAGCGCTTTGCATTTCTCCTGCCTTTGGCAATGTCATTGAGCCTGTCCGCTCCGGTCCATGCCGACGTTCCGCTGGCCGCCACCGTGAATGGCCAGATCATACCCGCGGCCGCCGTCAATCGAGCCCTAAAACGCGTCGGTGAAAAAGAAGATCGCGCCAAAGCGCGAGCGGAGATTCTCGATTTCCTGATCGAAAACGCGCTCATCGACCAATACCTGGTGCAGCAGAAAACCGTCGTCGAGCAAAAAGACGTGGATGCCCGTCTCGCCGAGATCAAGAAAGAGATTGAAAAGAGCGGTCAAACGTATGCCAAGGTCTTGGAAAGCCTGGAAATGACGGAGGCGGAGTTCACCGCTCAAGTATTAGCCGACCTGCGCTGGGAAAAATTCGCCGTGTCGCAATCGACCGACAAGAATCTGAAGACGTTGTTCGATCAGAGCGGCGAAATGTTCGACGGGACCATGGTGCGCGCTCGGCATATTCTGTTGACGCCGGCCGCCAAGGATCCGAAGGCCGCGGAGGCCGCTCGTGCCGAACTGGCACAATATCGAAGGCTGGTCGAGGCGAAGGCCGCGGACGCGGCAGCCAAGCTGCCGGCGACTGCCGACAATCTCACGCGCGAACAAGAGCGGCAGAAGCAAATTGACCAGGCATTTTCGGACCTGGCCCGCGACAAATCAGCATGCCCGTCCAAACGAGACGGCGGCGATTTGAACTGGTTCCCGCGCGCCGGCAGCATGGTCGAGGCCTTCGCCAAAGCCGCCTTCGCCTTGAAATCATTTGAGATGAGTGAGCCGGTCCAAACGCAATTCGGTTATCACCTGATTCTCTGCACCGGCCGCAAACCGGGACAGACGGTGAAGTTCGAGGACGTGAAGGAGGAGGTTCGCGAGGTGTACTGCAATCGCCTCCGCGAGTATCTGATCTCCGAGCTGAAAAAGACTTCCAAGATCAAGATCGCGACGCCGAAGTAACGCTGCCGAGCCCGACGCGTGAGCGAGCTTTTTTTCGCTGATGCCTCGGGCCCTCATCTTGCCCGGAGTCGGCGATGCGCACGGTGATCCTGCTGGTTCTTTCCAACATCTTCATGACCGTGGCCTGGTACGGTCATCTCAAGTTCAAGCAGCAGCACCTCGCGGTTGTGGTTCTCGTGAGTTGGCTCATCGCCTTTCCGGAATACGCCCTGCAAGTGCCCGCGAATCGAATTGGCCACGGGCAGTTCTCGGCCCCGCAACTAAAGATCATTCAAGAAGCAATTTCGATCACCGTCTTCATCGTTTTCAGTGTTCTCTACCTGCGCGAAACGCCGAATTGGCGGTCGGCAATCGCGCTGGCTCTGATCTTCGTCGCGGTGATTGTCGCGATGACGGGTACGGCTGAACCGAAGCCGCCGGACCAAGAAACGGCGTCAGCGCAGGGCCCGGTGCAATCGTAGCGCGTCGAGCGTGCGCTGCATGTCGGGCGGCAACGGAGCGCTGATTTCAATGCATTCGCCGCGCCGCGGGTGGCGAAAGCGGATGCGATGGGCATGCAATGCCTGCCGCTCCAGCAGCAATTCGTCGTCTCCCAAGGCAATTG
>JBGQCZ010000344.1:0-6181 GCA_041495645.1 Gemmataceae bacterium
ATTCGCGTTCATGCTTCGTCGCGCTTGATCGAGCAAGAATCGGTGCAGACGATGGCGACGATAATCGGCGACCGGATCGCGCTCGGTCACCAGCGTCGTGGTGCTGTCCAGCAATCGAGCGAGCGAATCGGCCCGCGTCAGTTTCTCGACGGCCGGATTGAGCGCGTCGCGATTGGCCTTCTCCGTCCGCGCATCGACTTGCGTCGCCAGCGCTCGCCAATGCCAGCCGAGCTGTTCACCGGCTGCGGCCACCGACTCACGCCAAGACGTGCTTTTCTCCATCATCTTTTGCAGGGCATCGAACTTGAACTTCACCACTCCATTCGATTCGTCCCGCATCTCCGGGTTGTTGATCCAGGAAGAGCCGAGCAAGGCAATCGCGATGCGGCCCTGGCGTTGGGCTCGTTCCGGGGCCTTGTCGGCGCTTTTGGTTGGCGGCGGCGTGGCCGGGTTTTCATATTTGACATTGAGCGAATGGGAAATCGAGCGCAGGTTTTCCAAGAGTTGTTTGCGCTGCTTGTTCGGGATAAAGGGGACCTGAAGCGCGTTGTCGATGTGATGCCACGTGGAAACGAGAGCCTCGCCGCCAAGCTTTCCCACCACGCTGAAGAATGCAACTCGCAGGTCGTCGATGCCCGACTTCACGCTGCCGGCGGTTCGGTTGATTTCGGCGAGCTTGCCCGGATCGCTTTCCTCCAGCAGGTTGTTGAGCTTGTGCATTCCTTCGCCGATGCTCTCGACGAGCTTGAGCAATTTCTCCGGCCGTTCGGCGTCGCCTTCGAACTCGTCGCGGATCCCGGCGACCCAGCGAGCGAAGTAGGGCAATTCGGCAAACGCCTTGTTCCGCACGGCCAGGGCAAGTCGAATCTGCCCTGCCTGCTTGCTAATCGCCTCGTACTGCAGTTTGGCCTTGTTCAATCGCTCCGTCGCCTTTGGCCAATCTGTAAGGATACTGCTGATGAGAAAGTCCTCGCCGCGCAGCCGTTCGTCGTCGGCGATCTTGATAGCGTCCCTGATCCAAGGAAACACCAGTTCGGCGAAGGCAAATTCTTCGGCCGGCGCGTCGCCCGTCAATGCGACGCGCTCGGCCAGCCGGTGAGTTTCCAACGCGAGCTTGAGGTTGTTCCAATCGGGCCTTGCCGGGTCGAGGTCGCGATCCAGGATCAAGATGAGATGGGCTTCCGTGGGCACGGAATCTGTACCGAAAATCGTCTTGAGGACTTTCGCGGCCTTGGCCAAGTCATTGGGATCTTTTTCAGCAATGAGGAAGTCGATTAACTTGGAACACGTGTCAAGCTGCAAGCGTGTTAGTGCATCGCCCTCGGCATTTGATTTCAATGCTTGCCAAGCGTTGACCGGATCATCCAACAGTTGCCGAACTCGAATTGGTCCGGACGAAGATTGCGTAAGCTGGGAACCCAATGCCGCCGGCATTGCAATCGCGTTGGGCAGCGAGATGAGATCTTTCCACGTACCGGCAACGAGTTCGGCCTCCTTGGTTCGCAAGACATCGAGCCGCGCGAGCACATCGGACTTGGCCGCCCCGGCCCGCAGCATCGACTCGATTCGCAGCAGCGTGTCGAGGTATCGCCGCCAACGATGCGGAGCAATCGCTTCGGGCGACTGTTTGTCTCGAATGTCGTCGCACCGTTTCCACGCCTCGGCAAGTTCCGCGGGAACTTCGAAGTTCGCCCCCGGCGCCGCGTCGGGCTTCGGAGACTTGTAGCTCGACGACGAAACGCTCGCTAACTCGATTTTCGCGGCCCGCTCCATGCCCGTCTTTGTCGGCAAGAAGATCGGATCCTGGTCTTCGCCGCGATTCGAACGCGCCCACGCCGACACCCTGCCCTCGACGAACTTGAACAACTTATCGACCGTCACCCGATCGGTCTTTGCCTCGCCGTTCACGCCTTCCACGAGAAAATGAGCGAAGACGGTCCGTTGCCATTCTTCCGAATACCACGACCGCTGGTCCTCGTTGCTGGCGCAGATCACCACCAGACCGGGAATACTCTCAATCTGACCTTCGAGCTTCTTGAGTTCGTGCACGAAGTCATTGTGCAACATCCCGTGCGGCAGACTTGCCGTGACTTGGGTAGCATCCAGGAACAAAACGATCTTCTTCTTTTTCTCCGCTAACGGCTTGAGCTTGTTCAAAACTTCCGTGATGCGAAGCTTGTATTTGTCATCGGGCATTCCGGCGTCCGGAGGCACGAGCCAGAGAAACGGTCCCTTGCCGTCGGCCCCGCCGTGCAGGCAAAAGAACAAGGCGATCACGTCTTCGCGGCCATCGAGGCCTTCCGCCCAATCATCTACCTTGACGGCTTCGGACGGCTCACTGACCAGCTTCGGCCGCGAGCCCCCGGCTTTGGTCAATTCCGCCACGGCTTTGACGCTATTCGCGCCGCCGACATTATGCGGCAGGGCGAGCGTGTTCGCGCTCGACGGCCCGAAGACCGCCATCCGGCCCGGGCGATAGGTGTTCCACATCAGGATGACGACAACGATGATCCCGAGCAGAACCGCCCCAGCCAAGGCCGGCAACAGCAGCGAACGTTTGCGCTTTTCGGTTGGCTTGGAGGTCGCGGTCGTCGGGTGCCAGACGCGCTTCTGGCTCGGAGCGGGATTCTTGGCGGTCCCACCGCCGGGGTTCATCCAGGACTTGGGCTTGCGGGGATCGTTGGCCATGGTTCGTACCTCAAACGGTCAATCAGGCGCAATGTATCAGTGTGAGGTGCTCAAAGCAATTCGCGCTCTCAAGGGATAATGGGGAACCAGACCGAAACGCGGACAGAATGCCTAAAAGAGTTGCTCGATGACCTTGCCGCCGCTCGACAAACCCAGCGTGGCGAGCTGTTCGCTGGTTAGCCCAGCGACGTGATGAATGGTGGCTGCCAGATCGGCGGGGGTGACCGGGTGCGAGTGGGGATGCTCGCCGCGTCCATCACTCGAGCCGACGACGCGGCCACCCGCCACGCCGCCGCCGGCTACCAGTGCGCAATAGCACTTTTCCCAATGTTCGCGCCCAGCCTTGTCGTTGATCTTCGGGCTGCGGCCGAATTCGCCCACGGCCACGATCAATGTCGAATCAAGCAATCCGCGATCGAGCATGTCGCTTAGAAACGCCGACAGCGATTGATCCAGCCACGGCGCATGGCGGTCCTGCATGATCTGGAAATTGCGGTAATGGTGATCCCAGCCGCCGTCGCCGCTGTCCTCCTCGGCTTCAACATGATCGCTCCAATTTACTTGCACGTAAGGCACGCCGGCTTCCACCAATCGCCGGGCCAACAAGCACGATTGGCCGAAGCGCGTGCGTCCGTACCGTTCGATGGTCTTCGACGATTCCTGCGCCAAGTCAAACATGCCGCGTGCCTTCGCGGAAGTTAGCATGCCAAACGCTTGGGCGCGATAGTCGTCGATGGCCCGAGCGGCCCGCATTTCCTCGGCAACCCGATCGAGCCGACCAAATTCCTTGACCAACAATTGGCGATCGGCGAGGCGTTCCGGCGTGAGACCTGGCGAAAGTTGCAAGCCGGGAATCTTCGTGCCTTCGACCGGATCGTATTCGAGGCGGAAAGGATCATACATCGGTCCGAGGCTTCCGCCGCCCTCGCCGGTAATCGTCTTCTTCCCTTGATGCAACTTTCCGCCAACGACCATGAACGGCGGCATCGACGACGTGAATCCCCGTGCTTTGGCGACCACAGCGCCAGTGGCCGGCCGCACCGAACCAGTAAGAGCCGCGCCGCCCAAATTCACTGCCCCCGCGATACTGCCGGTCAATCCAATCGTGCCCGCTACACCGTGATCGTTCGATTGCGTGTGCATCGAGCGAATGAGCGCGTATCGGTCCGACAGGTTCGCCAGTTGCGGAAACAACTCGGTGATGCGCAGTCCGAGCGTCTTGGTCGCGATGGCCGAGAAGGGCCCGCGATACTCGAGCGGTGCGTTCGGTTTCGGGTCGAATGTGTCCAAGTGCGACGGACCGCCCCAAAGCCAAAGCAATACGACCGATTTCGCGGAGCCAATGGTCGGCGTGCCGGCGCGAACACGAAGCACGTCGGCCAGCGTCAGGCCCAGGACGGTGCTGCCGCCGATCTGCAAAAACGCCCGGCGATCGAGCGTCTGGCAGGTGCGGGCGCGTTGGCGGCCGAGAAAGAGCATGGAGAAGCCTCGCGGATCACTTCGAGGCGATTATACCACGCCCGGACGCGATGGGAACCGTGGAATTGAGCGATCCGTCGCCAGCGCCTATAATGCGCGAAAAGGAAAGGACTCTCCGATGACAACTACCGCACCCGTCGCTGGCCGCCACTTAATTGGCGGCAAGTCGATCACGGCTGCCACCGCCGCTTTTGAAAGCCTGAACCCCGCCAATCTGAAAGAGACTATCGGCTCGTTTCCGAAGGGCACGACTGAGGACGCGCAGCGGGCCGTCGCTTCGGCTCGGGCTGCGTATCCGGTCTGGCGACGCAGCAGCCGTATCTTGCGAGCGGAGCTCTTCGACAAGCTCGCTCAACTTATCCAGCGCGAAGCCGACAACCTGGCGCGCCTGATGGCCCGCGAGTGCGGCAAGGTCGTCACCGAGTGCAAAGCCGAAGTCATCGAAGGGCTGCACATGGTGCAGTACGTCTTTGGCACGGGCCGCATGCCGACCGGTTCGGTGCTTGCTTCCGAGATTCCGGAGAAGGATGCGTTCGTGCTGCGGAAACCGTGGGGCGTCGCCGCCGTCATCACGCCGTGGAATTTCCCGTTCGCCGTTCCCCTCTGGATGCTCGGGCCGAGCCTGCTTGAAGGCAACACCGTTGTCTTCAAGCCCTCGGAAGACACGCCCGCGATCGGCCAACGACTTATCGAACTGTTCGAGGAAGCCGGGTTCCCGACGGGCGTCATCAATCTCGTTCATGGCGATCATGTGCCCGGTGAGGCATTGGTCCGCGATCCCGGCGTCAACATCGTGCTGTTCACCGGCAGCTACGAGGTCGGCAAACGGATTCAGCTACTTTCGGCCGAACATCCGGACCGCATCGTCGCCGCGGAGATGGGGAGCAAAAGCGCGGTGATCGTGTGTGCCGACGCCCGGCTCGATCTCGCGGTCACCGCTGGCATCGTAAGTGCATTCAAGACCAGCGGGCAGCGCTGCGTTTCGGCCGGACGCATCCTTGTGGCGGAGTCGTTGATAGACCGGTACGCCGAGAAGTTTGTGGCCATGGCCAAGCGGCTGCGCATCGGCGACCCGCTCAACGCAACCTACTTTACCGGCCCAGTGATTCACAAAGCATCGGTCGAAAAAGTGTTGTCCTACAACGAACTGGCCCGGAAAGAGGGCGCCAAAGTGCTGCTCGACGGCGGTCAAATGTCTGGCCCGGACCACGCAGCCGGTTGCTTCCTGTCACCTTTCATCTATCGCATCGAACACAAGCCCGGCGTGCGCTGCATTCGCGAGGAGGTCTTCGGCCCGCACCTCGCTCTAATCCCCTTCAAAACGAATGAAGACGCGGCTCGAATCTACAACGACACCGAATACGGTCTTTCGCTGGCCGTCATCACGGAAGACTATCGGGCGATGCGTTATTTCCGCGAAGAGTGCGAGTTTGGCATGGGCTACGTGAATCTGCCGTGCATCGGCGCGGAAGTACATTTGCCGTTTGGCGGCGTGAAGAAGAGCGGCAACGGGCACCCGTCGGCGGCCGGACTTGTCGAAGCCGTGACGCACAAGATCGCTTGGACCGTGAATCACGGGACCGAAATCAAGATGGCTCAGGGGCTGACCACGGATGTCTGATCTCATCGAAACGCACTCCGTTTCAACCAGGCACTCAGTGCTTCGGCCAAGTCACGACCGTTCGCGAAGCGATTCATTGCGTCAATGGCGATGGCCTTCTTAACAATTGCATCCAGCACGGGATCGAGTTCCGGTCGATGATAGGCCGGCGGATTGGAATCGGGTAGTTTGCCGGTCAACATTCGGTGCAAAATGACTCCGAGCGCGTATACGTCGGAGGCCGGCGTCGCGGCACCGGCATTTTGCTCCGGCGCCGCATAGGGACGCGAACTCTTGACGGCCAACTCCTCGCCCACGCCCACAATGCAATAACTCGATTCCTCCATGAAGCCAGCGGAGCGGCACAAGTCGGCAACGCCCGCGTCCAGGAGCATCGGTTCGAGGTCGTCGGTG